>DAINBM010000085.1:0-8201 GCA_036732965.1 Caulobacteraceae bacterium
ACTGCCGTGCGGCAGCGCGGCAGGCGAAGCAGCGGCGCGAACGGCGGCGCCGGCGGCGGCGGCGGCGCGAGGCAGGCGGCCGGGCGGTGTGCGGGCGCGGCGGCGGCGCGCTGCAGCGCCTCCTCCAGGTCCGCGCGGCTGTAGCGCGCCAGCCCGCGCTCCCACTCAGCCCAGGCCGCCGGCGCCAGGCGGTACCGCCCGCCGCGCTCCTGCAGCTTAGGCTGCGTGCGCGCCGGGCGCAGGCTCAGCGGCGCCGAAATGAACGCCCTGTTGCGCCAGATGGAGGCGACGCCTCACTCAGGTCAGTGCAACCACGGCCGTCCGACCTATGTGGAGCTCAAGCTCGCCGATGTGGAGCGGCTGTTCGGTCGGCGGTGAGGGCCGGCCAGCCAAGCCGGACCACGAAATCGCTCCACATCCAGATCGGCGCCTATCGCTTCTTGCCGAGTTCGGCGGCGATGTCCTTCACCATGCGGCCGACCTTGCGATGGGCGGCGGTGAGTTGGTCGCGGGTCACGCCCCAGCGTTTCATCCAGTATTCGACAGCATGACGCTCGGACAGATCCAGCCTGTCCTTGTCGATAAACCCGCGCTTGTCCTTCAGGCCAGCCACATCAGCCCGGCGAGATCATGTTTTCGGGGCGGACATACTGGTCGAACTCTTCGTTGGTGACGTAGCCGCCGCCGACGGCTTCGTCGCGCAGGTTGGTGCCGTTCTTGTGGGCGGTCTTGGCGATCTTGGCGGCGTTGTCGTAGCCGATCTTGGGGGCCAGGGCTGTCACCAGCATCAGGGAGCGTTCGACGCCTTCCTTGATGTTGTCGAGGCGCGGCTCGATGCCCACCACGCAGTTGTCGGTGAAGCTGACCGCGGCGTCGGCCATCAGGCGCACGGACTGCAGGAAGTTGTAGGCCATGACGGGATTGTAGACGTTCAGCACGAAATGGCCCTGGCTGCCGGCGAAGGTCAGGGCGGCGTTGTTGCCGAAGATCTGCACGCAGACCTGCGTCAGCGCCTCGCACTGGGTCGGATTGACCTTGCCCGGCATGATGGAGGAGCCCGGCTCGTTCTCTGGCAGGCTCAGTTCGCCGAGACCAGCGCGGGGGCCGGAGCCCAGCAGGCGGATGTCGTTGGCGATCTTGAACAGGCTGGCGGCCACGGTGTTGATGGCGCCGTGGCTGAAGACCATGGCGTCGTGGGCGGCCAGGGCCTCGAACTTGTTGGGGGCGGAGGTGAACTTCAGCCCGGTGATGGCGGCGATCCGGTCCGCCACGCCCTCGGCAAAGCCCACCGGTGCGTTCAGCCCGGTGCCCACCGCCGTGCCGCCCTGGGCCAGCTGCATCAGCATGGGCAGGGTCTGTTCGATCCGGGCAATGCCGTTCAGCACCTGCTGGGCATAGCCGGAGAACTCCTGGCCCAGGGTGAGGGGCGTGGCATCCTGGGTGTGGGTGCGGCCGATCTTGATGATGCCGTGCCAGGCCTGGGCCTTGTCGTTCAGGGCATTTGCCAGATGACGAAGGGCGGGCAGCAGCCGGTGGGTGATTTCCTCGGCGCAGGCGATGTGCATGGCCGTGGGATAGGTGTCGTTGGACGACTGGCTCATGTTCACATGGTCGTTGGGGTGGACCGGCTTCTTGGAGCCCATCTCGCCGCCCAGCATCTCGATCGCCCGGTTGGAGATCACCTCGTTGGCGTTCATGTTCGACTGGGTGCCCGAGCCGGTCTGCCAGACCACCAGGGGGAAGTGGTCATCCAGCTTGCCTTCGATCACCTCGTTGGCGGCGGCGATGATGGTGGCGGCCAGCGCCCGGTCGAGGCGGCCCAGCGCCATGTTGGTCTCCGCCGCCGCGCGCTTGACGATCCCCAGCGCCCGGACCACCGGCGCGGGCTGGCGCTCCCAGCCGATCTTGAAATTGCCGAGGCTGCGCTGGGCCTGCGCGCCCCAGTAGCGATCGGCGGCAACCTCGATGGGGCCGAAGGTATCGGTTTCGATGCGGGTGGGCGTTTGGGTCATGGGGGCGACGCTTTCCGATGGGGTCACGATCCGGGGGCGGTGTCCGCTTTTCGCTGGAAACACCGATCGGGCGCGGTGTAGCACGGCTGCACGCCCGGGCAAGCCGTCCGCCGCGTCCGCTGCCCAGCCCGGAAGGTCCTGCCATGCTCCGTTCCTCGATTTCCTCCGGTTCGACCTTCGAGACCCTGGCCGGGTATGCCCGCGCCGCGGTGGTGGAGTTCGACAGCTATGCGGAGGTGTTCGTCTCGGGCTGCACCGGATTCGATTATGCGACCATGACCATCTCCGACGATGTGGCGGTGCAGGCGCGGCAGTGCTTCCACAACATCGCCGAGGCGCTGGGCAAGGCGGGCGGAGACCTCAGCCATCTGGTCCGCGTCCGCTACTACCTCACCGACGGGGCGGACTTCGAGGTGCTGGCCCCGATCTTCGGCGAGTTCTGCGGCGCGGCGCGGCCCGCTGCCACGGCCCTGGTCTGCGGTCTGGTGGACGCCCGCATGAAGATCGAGATCGAGGTGGATGCCCGCATCCCCCGCAGCGTCGACTGAGGGGCTCGCCCCGGCCGACGAAGCGGCCTAGGCTCGGTGTCTCATCCTGTGGAGACCTGATCCCATGCTTGTCAGCACCACCAATGACCTCACCGGATACCGCGTCGTGCGCCATTTGGGCCTGGTTCGCGGCGTGACCGTCCGTTCCCGCAGCGTGATCGGCAACTTTGCCGCGGGGATCCAGTCCATCTTCGGCGGCAACATCACCATCTACACCCGTCTGGCGGAGCACGCCCGGGCCGAGGCCTATCAGCTGATGGCCGCCCATGCGACGGAGATGGGGGCCAATGCCGTGCTCGCCATGCGCTACGACGCCAACGAGATCATGGAGGGCATCACCGAGGTGCTCGCCTACGGCACCGCCGTGATCGTGGAGCCCGCGTGACCGGCACCGCCTGGGACCCGGACCAGTACCAGCGCTATCGCGGCTATCGCGATCGCCCGGCGCTGGACCTGATGGTGCAGCTGCCCGGCGATCTGGAGCCAGCCACCCTCTGGGACCTGGGCTGCGGCACGGGGGAGCACGCCGCCGTGCTGGCCGCCCGCCACCCCAACTGCACCGTCTACGGCCTCGATTCCAGTGCCGAGATGCTGGCGCGGGCCAGGGCCACCCGGGCCTCGGTGGAATGGGTGCAGGGCGACATTGCCGACTTTGCCCCCGACGTGCCGCCGGACCTGATCTTCACCAACGCCGCGCTCCAGTGGGTGCCGGACCATGCGGCCCTGTTCCCCCGGCTGGCGGGCCTGCTGGCCCCCGGCGGCGTGCTGGCCTGCCAGATGCCCGTGAGCTTTGCCGAGCCCTGGCACGAGGTGATGCGCGAGGTGGCCGCGCGCGGGCCGTGGGCATCGCGACTGCGGGACGTGCGCGGTGTGCAGCCGGTGCTGCCCCCGGCGGACTATCACCGCCTGCTGGCCCCCTTCGGCGAGACGGACATCTGGACCACCACCTATCTGCATGAGCTGACCGGAGACGACCCGGTGGTGGACTGGATGAAGGGCACGGGTCTGCGGCCCTATCTCACCCGGCTGGAAGATCCTGCGGAACAGGCGGACTTCCTCGCCGCCTATGCCGCGGCCCTGCGGCCGCTGTTTCCGCAACAGCCCGACGGCGTGACCCTGTTCCCGTTCCCGCGGCTGTTCCTGCTGCTGCGGCGGGGGTGAGGGGTGCGGGGTTCGAGACGCCCCGTTCCGGGGCTCCTCACCCTGACGAAGATATGGTGTTTCGAGCCCATCAGGGGATCCAGGCGCCGCACAAACGCGCGTCATCCCGAGGAGGGCCGTCAGGCCCGTCTCGAAGGACGCTGCTGTGTGTGGTGCGTGGTTCGAGACGCGCGTGTCCCGCGCTCCTCACCCTGACGAAGGTTTGGGGTTTCGAGCCCACGAACGACTCCAGGTGCCGCACAAACGCGCGTCATCCTGAGGAGGGCCGTCAGGCCCGTCTCGAAGGACGCACAGTCCCCGTTAGCCGAACATCTCGGTGTCGGTATGCACCGGCTGCCTCAGCCGCGACAAAGGTCGGTCCAGCCGGCCGAGCGCCAGGCACGCCGCGTCGTAGCCCGCGGCCACGGCAGGCTCGAAGGCCCGCCAGTCGCGCAGTTCCACCCCCTCGATCCTGGGGATGATCAGTAGGTCGCACGCCTCGTGCGCGGTGGCCGTCTCCTTCTGAGTGGGCGCTGTGGCGGCCCGGATCAGGATGGACACGATGGGCGGGCCGCGGCGCCACTCCCCCGAGGCCAGCCAGCGGAGGAAGGAGGGCGGCTGGGCGATGTCCTGGGCGTTCAGCCCTTCCGCTGCAGCCACGTCCACCCCCACCACCGGGCCCCGGTGCCAGCCGCGCATCAGTTCGGTGGGCAGGTTGCACATCACCGCGCCGTCCACCAGCACATCGTCGCCCATCACCACCGGCGGCAGGATGCCCGGCAGGGCGACGGAGGCCCTGAGCGCCCGGCGAACCTTGCCCCTGCGGTGCTGGAAGGTCGCGGCCGTGGTCAGGTTGGACGAGGTGCACAGGAAGGGCAGCCACAGGTCGCCGATCTCGATCTCGCCGAAGTGTTCCTTCAGGCGGGACTGGACCGTCAACCCCCGGGTCATGGCCACCATGGGGAAGGTGAGGTCGCCCAGCGGATTGGAGGTGACAAAGGCCGCACGAATCCGCTCGGAGATCTCCTCATCGCCCCAGCCGGCGGCATAGCCGGCTGCGACCACGGCCCCCATGGACGCCCCGGCGAGGAAGTCGATCGGATGTCCCGCCTCCCTCAGGGCCCGGATCACCCCCACATGGGCATAGGCCCGCGCGCCGCCGCCGGACAGGGCCAGACCCACCGAGGTGCCGGTGATGATCCGGGCCAGCCGGTCGATGTCGCGACCCATCCGCCGGACGTGAAAGTGGCGGATGGCATGCTGGCTCTCCACCCAGGCTTCGGTCCCCGTGGGCCGGACGGCGTCCGCGGTCTGGATCAGGATGAGGTCGGTCTGGCGGTGCAGCTGGGCGGCTGCGCGAACGACGGCGGCGGGCTCCTTGGGCGCGGGCAGGTCTCCGCGACCGATGAGGAACAGCCGGTCCACCTGCCGGGCGCACAGATGGGCCCAGTCGATCTCGTCCGGCCCGGCGGTCAGCAACACCACGTCGTTGGCCTGCTCGACGCGCGAGAACCATTCGGTGCTCTGGTGGGCCGCGTCGGAGCCGATCACCTCGGCGCAAAAGCCCAGTTCCCGCACGGACTGGGCCACGGCCTGGGTGATCCCCTGGGCATCGACGCCCGGGCTGACCGCGACGAAGCCGAACACGGTGGGGCGACCCGCGCCGCCCCGGTTGAGGGGCTCGCGTGCCCTCAGGATCATCAGCCGTGCCAGCTCGGCCATCACGTCGGGATGCTTCCGGGCCTCCGCGAAGAAGGTCTGCCGGGACAGGGCGAGGATTTCCGAATCCCGCAGGGCCGTGACGGTGGCGGAATGAGGTGTGCCCGCGATCAGGGCCATCTCCCCCGCCGGTTCCCCCGGCTTGATCACGCCGATCAGGTCCGAGGCCCCGCCAGGCGTGTCCCGGACCACCCCGAGCCGTCCGGTGCGGACGAAATAGAGGGTGTCTGCCGGCTGGCCCGCCCGGTACAGCGGGCGCCCCCCGGGCAGGGAGAACCAGACCACCCCCTTGGCTGCCTGGGGGCCGGTGAAGAGACGCGAAAGCGCGCTGTCGGATTGTCCGGGGGTAAGACCGCTCATGGACTCACATCTTAAGCCGAAATTGCATTGTCGTCCCGCCGATATCGCCCCAAGCTCGCAAAGCTGTGGTAAAGCCCCGTCACTGTCGGGGGCGATCCGGGGAGGATCGACGGTCGGTGCGTCGGTCTGTCGCCCTCGAATGAGCGTGAGGGATCATTGACCATGTCTCGCAACCGGTCACGGATGATGGCCACGCGTCTGGTGCTTGTGGCCATGGCGCTGGGCGCGTTGAGCCTCGCCGCCTGTTCGCGCCGCAGTTCGGCCGAGGGGGATCAGACCCCGCCGCCCGCCGCCCCGCCCGCGGCCCCGAAGCCCGTACCCGCATCCGAGCCGACAGTGCCCGCCAATGCCACGGGCAACAACCTCGCGTCCAACACCCAGTCGGTCAATGACGGGGCGTTCGGACCGGACTATGCTCCCCCGCCGCCCGCCGCTGCGCCGTCCAACAGCACGGCACCCCAGCAGCACTGAGCGGTGGGCTCTGCCTGAGGTCGAGGGTGGGAGTCCGAGGGGATCGGTTCGATCGTCCAAGACCAGGAGCGCTCCATGACAGATCCCATCACCTCCAGATATGTTGACGTCCAGGACGAGGCATCGGACCAATCCGTGCTGCTGGAGGCCACCTCGGAAGGGGTGGCGGTCCTGCTGCTGAACCGGCCGGCCCGCAGGAATGCCTTCAATGCAAGGATGATCCTCGCCCTGACCGAGGCCTTTGACACCCTGGCCGGGGCAGAGGGGGTGCGCATCCTGTTCCTCCGCGGTGCGGGCGGTGGCTTCTGTGCCGGAGCGGACCTCGAATGGATGCGCCACGCCAGCACCTTCTCCGAGGCGGAAAACCGCGCCGATGCCCTGGACCTCGCCAGGATGCTGAACGCTCTGCGGCGGTTGCCCATGCTGACCGTGGCCCTGGTGGAGGGCCCGGCCTTCGGCGGCGGGGCCGGGCTGGTGGCGGCCTGCGACATGGCGGTGGCCACGGCCGAGGCCCAGTTCTCCTTCTCGGAGGTGAAGCTCGGCCTCACCCCCGCTACCATCAGCCCCTATGTGGTCGAGGCCATCGGGGCCCGGAACGCCCGGCGGCTGTTCGCCCTTGGCACCCGCTTCGGCGCGGAAGAGGCCCTTCGCATCGGTCTGGTGGACCAGGTGGTGGCTTCCGCCGATGCACTGGGTGCGGTCCAGGAGGCGCTCGCCGGGGACATCATGGCCTGCGCCCCCGGGGCGGTGGCCGACGCCAAGCGACTGGCGGACGACGTGGCCGGGCGGCCGGTGGATGCATCCCTGATGGAGGAGACCGCCCGACGGATCGCCGCCCGCCGGGTGTCGCCGGAGGGACGCGAGGGCCTCGCCGCCTTCTTCGAGAAGCGCAAGCCCGCCTGGATGGGCTGAGGCACGGAACCAAACCCACGGGACAGGAGGAGCGCCACCGTGAGTCAGGAACTGGATACCGCGGCCGCGGGTTCGCTGGGCGGCTTCCTTCGCCGGAAACCCGCCGGAGACCATGCCCTGCCACCGGGCACCCCCTGCGCCAACTGCGCCACCCCGCTGCAGGGGCCCTGGTGCCATGCCTGCGGCCAGCTGGGGGAGGATTTCCACCGCTCGACCCTCAAGCTGCTGATGGAGACCATCGAGGGCCTGTTCCATTTCGACGGCCGCCTGTGGCAGACCTTGCCGGACCTGGCGCTGAGGCCCGGGCGGCTGACCCGCAGCTATCTCGACGGCCACCGGGCGCCCCAGATCCCGCCCCTGCGCCTGTTCCTGGTGGTGCTGCTGCTGGTGTTTCTCGTGGGCGGCCTGCCCCGGGGCAAGGGCGGGCACGAGGGGGGGCCTGCCGGTGCCCCGGCGTCGCGCCAGGTGGATGTCACCAAGGGCGGGCTGTCGGAGCTGACGCCAGCCGAGCGGGCAGATCTGAAGTCCAGCACGGACAAGGTCCATGTCAAGCTGGGGTCCGACCGGACCAATGCCGCGGCGTCCCAGTGGCTGCAGGACCGCCTGAAGCGGGTGATCGATGATCCGGATCGGTTCTATCTGGTGCTGGAGAACTGGGGCGAACGGTTCGCCTTCCTGATGCTACCCCTGTCCACCCTGCTGCTGGCGGCGGCCTTTGCCTGGCGGCGCGAGTTCTTCCTGTTCGACCATGTGATCTTCTCGCTCCACAGCCTGTCCTTTCTGGGGCTCGTGATCTGCGGGGTCATGCTGACGGCGGGCCTGGGCGGGGTGCTGCTCCTCGCCGCGCCGGTGCATCTGTTCCTGCATCTCCGGGGGGTCTACCGGACCGGCGTGGTGATGACCCTGGTCCGGATGGCCTGGCTGTTCGTCGGCACGCTGATCGGCGTGGCCTTCATCGTCGCGGGACTGCTGGCCGTGGGGCTGAACGCCATGGGCTAGGTCCCGGGCGCGGCGAGCCCCTGTCCCTTGGTACAGGGCC
>DAINBM010000086.1:0-8147 GCA_036732965.1 Caulobacteraceae bacterium
GGCGTCGATCGGGGCCTCTTTCAGGGCGGCTTCGAGCGCGCGGATCTTGCCCTGGGCCCGGCGGCGGACGAGGTGGTGGTTCTCGATCGCGGCGATGCCGGCGCTGTCATAGCCCCGGTATTCGAGGCGCTTCAGGCTCTCGATCACCCGGTCTGCCACCTGGGTCCTGCCGACGATGCCGATGATGCCGCACATGCTGGGTCTGTCCTTGTGGGAATGTATGAGATCCCGGAGAGGGGCGTTTAACAAGCTTCGCGGCGCGGCGGCACTAAATCTCGGTTTCGGATCGTTTCAGTCCGATGGAATTTCCCCTAGTCGGGGACCGAGATGGTGGCCCCACGCGCCTTCAGTCGATCGAGAAGCCCGTTCATCCGGTCCAGATAGACGAGGTCCACCAGGGCCACGGTCTTGCCGGGACGGGAGAGCGCTTCGTCGATCGCGGCCACGGCATCGGCCGTCCCCCGCTCCGTCAGGGCCTGGAGGCTGGGCAGGTCCTCGAGGCACTGGACCATGCCGATCCTCGACCTGAGCTGGCGCAGGCGGGCGACATCCCCGCGCCCCCAGGCCTCGGCCGCGGCGCGGGCCCCCGACGTCTCCCAGGCGATCTCGTCCATTTCCTGGCGGAAGCAGGCGAGGCCATGGGCATCGTCCAGGTCGACGATGATCTTCATCAGGGGGGCGGCCCTGAGGCGGCCCATGGTCTGGACCCGGACGTGCAGCGACCGGGCGAGGCGCTGGATCGTCGACACGGGCTTCTCGCTGGACAGGCCTTCCGCCCGACGGATGTCTCCGATCAACGCCGCTCCGGCGACCACAGGCTTGTAGCGGTCATAGTGTTGCGCGGGCAGGTGCGATCGGGCGACGGCCCGCTGGTAGGCCTGGAGGTCGGCGGGAGGCAGGACCTGGTTCAGGGTCCGGCCCTGGGGGTTCTGCAATCGTCCGAGCGTCAGCAGGAGGCCGACCGTGTCGAGGACCCCGAGAGTGGGCTCCGGGGGAACCAGCAATGCGTGGGCACCGTCCAGGGCGTGCAGCAGGCGACCCTTCGGCCAGTCCAGTCCATGGGGCAGGGGGCGGACGAACCCGAGGATGATGACCTGACTATCCCCCCGGGTCACACGCCACAGGGCGGGTCCGGGCAAGGTGACCTGAACCGGTTCCAGTTCGGTGACGACGGAACTGTCATCGGTCGTCGGCGGCGGCGCGGGCAGGGGTTGCCCCAAGGCGCGATCCCCGACGATGCCGCCGGCCAGGACCAGCAGGGCGGCGGCGATCGCGACCCCGGGCCGCATCACACCACTCCTTGACGCAGGAGGTCGTGAATGTGCAGCACGCCCACCGGACGGTCGGCCTCCACCACGAACAGGACGGTGATCCTGCGACTGTTCATGAGGTTGAGGGCTTCCCCCGCCAGCAGGGTTGGCGGCACGGTCAGGGGGGCACCGGTCATGACCGTCCGGGCGGTCTGCTGCATCAGCCCGTCCATGTGCCGCCGCAGGTCGCCGTCGGTGATCAATCCGACGAGGGCCCCGGCCGCATCGACCACGCCGACGCAGCCGAACCGCTTTTCCGTCATCACCAGCAGGGCCTCCGGCATCGGGGTGTCGACCGCGGTGACCGGCAGTTCGTCGCGGCCGTGCATCAGGTCCGCCACCGTGCGCAGGGCCGCGCCCAGCTTGCCGCCCGGATGGAAGACCTTGAAGTCCTGGGCCCCGAAGCCGCGACGCTCGAGCAAGGCGACCGCGAGCGCGTCGCCGAGGGCGATCTGGGCGGTGGTGGAGGTTGTCGGTGCGTTGAAGGCGTCCACGGCCTCCGGGGTGTCGGGCAGGCGCAGCAGCAGATCCGACGCCCGCCCGAGTGCACTGTCCGGGTCGGCGGTCATGCCGATCAAGGGAATCCCGAACCGGCGGGTGTGGGCGATGATGTCGGCCAGTTCGCGGGTCTCGCCGGTCTTGGACAGGGCCAGAACGGCATCATCGGTGCCGATCATGCCGAGGTCCCCGTGGCTGGCCTCGCCCGGATGCACGAACATTGCCGGCTGACCGGTGGAGGCGAGGGTGGCGGCGATCTTGCGCGCCACGTGACCGGACTTGCCCATGCCTGTGCAGACCAGACGCCCTGTCAGGGCGCTGATCCGGTCCACGGCATCGGCAAAGGGATCTCCGAGACCGCTTGCCATCTGCTGCAGGGCGCTCGCTTCGATGCCCAGGGTGCGCTGGCCGGCCTCGATCGCCGCGCGTCGTGCGTCCGCCGGCAGGACGGGGGCCTTCGTGATCGTCATGTCAGTGCGGTCCTCTCATCGGCGCCGTGGGAGCCGGAGGCGCGCCGGGGGGAGCCGGCTTCACGGTTGCCTTTGCGGCCGCCTTGGCCGCCGCCTCTGCCGCGTCCCTGCGCGCTTCGGCCGCGTAGTAGGTCTCATGTCCGAACGGCTTGGGCGAGCGCTTGCCGATCCCCTGCGGATAGACGAGGGCCAGCGCCACCATGAGCACCGCCGCGAGGGCGGCGAGGGAGAAGAAGATGCGGTCGGACATGAGCGTCCCTTAGACCATCTTTCCCGGCAGAGAAACCTGTCTGCGGGGCGTGACTTGACGGCGAGGTCCGCGCGCTGATAGCCGCACCCCGTCAAGGCGCGTCACCGTCCGACCCGTCCCAGCCCGACCCGCCAGAGTTCGACCCGCCGGAGGCCGCCCATGCCGACCCTGATCCTCACCCGCCATGGCCAGAGCCAGTGGAACCTCGAGAACCGGTTCACCGGCTGGGTGGATGTCAGCCTGACCGAGCAGGGCGTGGCCGAGGCGGAACGGGGCGGGCGATTGATCGCCGAGGGCGGGTTCTCCATCGACCGCGCCTTCACCTCGGTCCTGACCCGGGCCATCCACACCTGCGATCTCAATCTGCGCCTGGCCGGACAGGCGTTCGTGCCGGTCACCAAGGACTGGCGCCTGAACGAGCGGCACTACGGGGCCCTGACCGGACTGAACAAGGCGGAGACGGCGGCAAAGCACGGTGAGGCCCAGGTGCTGGAATGGCGCCGGTCCTATGACATCCCGCCGCCGCCCCTGTCGCCCGACGCGGGCTACGACTTTGCCGCCGATCGCCGGTACCGTGGTGTGCCGGTCCCGGCCACGGAAAGCCTGAAGATCACCCTCGAGCGCGTGCTGCCCTACTGGTCGGCAGAGATCGAACCGCATCTGCAGCACGGCGAGACGGTTCTGGTGGCGGCTCACGGCAACTCCCTGCGGGCCATCGTCAAGCACCTCTTCGGGGTCTCCGAGGCGGACATCGTCGGGGTCGAGATCCCCACCGCCAACCCGCTGGTGATCGATCTGTCCGCGGATGCACGGTCGGTGGTCGGTGCACGCTATCTTGATGCATCGCGGTCACAGGCCCTGCCACACACGGGACGTTAAGCCCTCTCGCATAACGCTGTCGCATCAACGGGATGCGTGGCGATGCAGACGGCCGGCGATGCAGTGACCTATCGGTGCCTGACCCAGGCGCAGGTGGACGAGAGCTGTCGGCGTCACGAGCGCCTGGCCAAGCTTCGTCCCGGGGGGGCACGGGCGATCTTCTCGTTCACGGACCTCACGGGACTGGTGTTGCGCGAGCGGCCGCTGATGGGCGCGAACTTCTCCGGTGCCATCCTGCGGGACACCGACTTCTCCGGTGCCGACCTCGACAATGCCGGGTTCTTCGGCGCCGACCTCAAGGGGGCATGGCTGGTGCGGGCGTCCCTGAAGCGGGCGGACCTGCGCGGCGCAGTGCTGCGCGACGCCGACCTGACGGGGGCCGACCTGTTCATGGCCGACCTGCGGGCGGGACAGATGGCGGCCGCCGACCCGGACGCAGGCTTCAAGACCCTGAACCATGCCTATGGCGCGGCGGACGCCACCGGTGCGAATCTCTCCGGTGCCAATCTCCAGAGTACCTTCATGACCGGTGTGGTCGCCTGCAATGCCGATTTCACCGGTGCGGTGATGAAGGACTGCAAGCTGGTCCGGGCGGTCCTGAAGCATGCCAACCTGACCGGGGTCGACCTGGCCGGTGCCGACCTGTCCGGCGCCAACCTGACCGGTGCCACCCTCTTCAATGCCGTGCTGGTGGGGGCGAGGACCCATGGGTGGATCACGGATGGGGCCGACATGGCAGGGGTTCTCACCGATGCGCCCAAGGGCATCAGCACCCGCGACCTGCCGACGGGCGAGATGCTGGCCGCCCATGCAAAATGGTGCGCGACGGGTGGTGCCGAGGGGGCACCCTCCCGCTTCGACGGTGCCGATCTGCGGGAACTGAAGTCCATTCGCGGTTACGACCTGACGGCCCTGTCCGCCCGGGGGGCGACCTTCTACGGCCTCGACATGGCCGGTGTGCAGCTCCAGGGCGCGCATCTGGAAGGGGCGGATCTGAGAGGCTGCAATCTCGAAGGGGCGGATCTGCGCGGGGCGCGCATGACCGGCGCGCGGATCAGTGATGCCAATCTGCGGAATGCCCAGCTGAACCCCTTGATGCTGGGGGGCGGCCGCCGCCTCGCCGCGTCCCTGCGCGATGCCCTTGCCCGGCGGGTGGACTTTGCGGGGGCCGACCTGACCGGCTGCGATCTTGCGGGCGCCGATCTCGCCCGGTCGAACTTCACCGGGGCGCGGATCGCCGCCGTGGACCTGACCGATGCCCGGCTCGATTTCGTGACAGGCTTCCGCCTCTTCGAAGGCTGACGGGATCAGAAAAGGGGGCGGCGCAGACCTGCACCGCCCCCGCATCCGTCATTCGTGACCGTCAGGCTCAGGCGGCACCGGCCTCGATGAGCGGGGCCTTGGGCGTCGCGATGGGGATCTGCCGCGGCTTGAGGCCTTCCGGCAGCTCCCGCTTGAGATCGATCGACAAGAGGCCGTCGGCCAGTTCGGCGCTGGACACAACCACATAGTCCGCCAGCTGGAACCTGCGGTCGAAGTTCCTGGCCGCCAGACCCTGGTGCAGGAAGCGCCGACCGGTATCGTTGTCCGCCTTGCGACCGCTGACTGTGAGCACGTTCTCCCGGGCCTCGAGGGTCAGTTCCTCGGCCTTGAAGCCGGCCACGGCGATCTCGATCCGGTAGGCGTTCTCACCCACGGACTCGATGTTGTAGGGCGGATAGCCGCCCGCGCTCTCGGTCTTGGCGGCAGCGTCCAGCAGTGCGGCCAGCCGGTCAAAGCCGACGATGGAGCGGTAAAGGGGAGAGGCGTTGTAGGTTCGCATGAGAGCATCCTCCTGGGATAAGCAAGGTTGCAAAGGCCTGCGCCTGCGAGAGCGCCGACCCCTGGGATGAACCGTCATCGACCCGAAAGGCATCGACTGTGGTTCGTGGCGACCCGGACATCCAGCACCGCCACGATCCCAGAGGTGGTGACACGTGATTTCCCGGTCAAGGGGGGGCTGGACCCGCGCCTTCATTTGGCCCCGCGGGGGATCATGCTATGCGGGATGGGTTCCAGGGGAGCGGCAGGAGAATGACAATGACGTCCATGATGCACGGAAGAGTGTCGCGATACGGTCCAGCCTCCGTCGCGGTCCGGTGCCTGTCCGTCGTCGGCCTCGCGGCCGCGACGCTGAGCCTCGCCACAACCGCCACGGCTCAGACCTCGCCGGAACTCCGCGCCGCCCAGGCCCACAAGATCGCGGCCCCTGAGGTCGTCGACGATCCCGTGCTGGTCGAGGTCCTGAAGGGGGCCCAGCGGCCGGCGGCGGACGTTGCGCGTGACGGTGCCCGGCATCCGCTCGAAAGCCTGACCTTCTGGGGCCTGCGTCCCGGCGCCACGGTGCTGGAGATGTTCCCCGGCGGCGGCTACTGGGTCCGGATCCTGGCCCCTTATGCGGCCCGGACCCACGGCCACTACATCACCACCGTCAGCGCCCTGACCGGCGATGAGAAGGACGGGGCGATCCAGGCCCGGGTCGACCGGTTCAAGGCCCGCTGGTCCGACACGTCGGTCTACGGTTCCATCGGCTATGCGCCGCTGGGCAAGGCCACCTCCCAGCTGGCGGCCCCCGGTTCGGTCGACCTGATCCTGACGGCCCGCAACATCCACAACCTGCTGTGGGAGACCGGCGCACTCGACCGCGATCTGGGACTGGCCTTCGCAGCCCTCAAGCCCGGAGGCGTGCTGGCCGTGGAGGAACATCGCGCCGACCCGCGGGCCCAGATCGGCGATGCCCGGGACGGCTATGTGGCCACCTCCACCGTCATCGCGGCGGCGAAGATGGCCGGGTTCGTCTTTGACGGATCCAGCGAGATCAATGCCAACCCGAAGGACACCAAGGATCATCCGTTCGGCGTCTGGACGCTTCCTCCGGACCGGCAGAGCGCGGCGGACGGGCGGACACCGGATCCGGCCTTCGATCGTGCAAGGTACGACGCGATCGGCGAGAGCGACCGCATGACCCTGCGCTTCCGCAAGCCCGGGGGCTGATCGGTGTCGCCGGACCGGCTGACCCGGCGGCGCTGCCTGACGGCCGGGATCGTCCTGCCCCTCGGCCTGGCAGGATGCGGCGTCCACCCGTCGCGGCCGGTCCGATCCGGTGACAGCGGCACCAAGGCACCGTTCACCCTGGCAGAGGCGGTGGCGGGCGACCTTCGCCTGCCGGGCGAGCCCACCCGGGATGCGGCCCGGCATCCGGTGGAGACCCTGACCTTCTTCGGCCTCAGGCCCGGCATGACCGTCGTGGAGCTGTGGCCGGGAGTCGGCTGGTACACGGCGATCCTGGCCCCGTGGCTGGCCCGCAATGGCGGGCACCTGATCGCGGCGGGGCTCGAGACCACCGGCGCACAGCCGGCATCGGCGGTCCGGCTGATGGCCGCCTATCGGCAGCGGCTGGCATCCCGCCCCGACGGCTTCGGCAAGGTGGAGGTCACGACCTTCGGGCCTCATTCGGGGCCGCTCGCTCCGCCGGCCACCGCGGACATGGTCCTGACCTTCCGCAACATCCACAACTGGATGGCGCAGGGCTTTGCGGAGAAGGCGTTCCACGACATCGCCGCGGTCCTGAAACCCGGCGGCATACTCGGGGTTGTGGAGCATCGGGCCCCACCCGGCACTGTGCAGGATCCCACGGCACCCACCGGCTATGTGACGGAAGCCTATGTCCGCACCCTGGCGGAGGAGGCGGGCCTCGCCCTGTCCGCCGCGAGCGAGGTCAACGCCAATCCCCGGGACACGAAGGACCATCCCTTTGGTGTCTGGACCCTGCCGCCGACCCGGCAGAGCGCCCCGGACGGCCGGCCGGACACGCCGCTGTTCGATCATCACAAGTTTGACGCGATCGGTGAGAGCGACCGGATGACGCTTCGGTTCGTCAAGCGCTGAGGGTCCTAGCGTGGCCGCGATCCCTCACCACGGGGGCAAAGGCAAATTCCCCTGTTGACCTTTGCGTCGCCCCCTTGTCGCGGCTGGTCTTAACAGTGTTTACTATGCGGTGACGGGGGCCAGAGCCGCCCGCAGATCAATCGGAGAATGAATCGTATGGCCACGCTGCAAGAGATCACTGACCGCTTCAAGACCGCCGTGGGCGAAGACTCCGGTCTGGGCAAGAGCCTGAAGTTCGATCTGAAGGGTGACGGGTTCATCTACATCAACGGCGGCACCGTGAATAACGAGGACCTGCCGGCCGACTGCACCATCGTGGTGTCGAAGGACGACTTCGAAGCCATGGGCGACGGCAAGCTGGACCCGACGATGGCGTTCATGCAGGGCAAGATCAAGGTGAACGGCGATATGTCCGTCGCCATGAAGCTTCAGCCGCTCATGGCGAAGATGGCCTGATCGGACTGGACAAGACCGATATGTCAGATCCGGCGCCTCTGGTTTCTATCCCTGAGGCGCCGGTCCCGCCGCGGGCCGCGGCCCACTGGCTGACCGCCGGCGACGGCGTCCGTCTTCGCTGCGCCCTCTTTCCGACGGACGAGTCGCCCCGCGGGTCAGTGGTGCTCAGTCCCGGGCGCACCGAACCGATCGAGAAATATTACGAGGTGGTGCGTGAGCTGAACGCTCGGCGCTTCACCGTCCTTGTTCATGACTGGCGAGGGCAGGGGCTGTCCCAGCGGCTGGTCGGGTCGGACCGCATGAAGGGGCACGCCAGCGGCTGGCGCCCATTTCTCTCTGACTACAAACTGATGCTGG
>DAINBM010000087.1:0-8144 GCA_036732965.1 Caulobacteraceae bacterium
AAGACCCTGGCCGACTTCATCGCCGTGGTTCAGGCCAAGAGCGATCCCCAGGCCGCCGCCGGCTGATCGGGCTGCCGTCTGCCACCTCTGTCCCCGAGGATATCCAAGTGACCCATCGTCGCGTCGTCATCACTGGCATGGGCGCTGTCTCGGCGCTGGGACAGGGGCTGGACGCCACCTGGTCCGCCCTGGATGAGGGCCGCGGCGGGATCACCCGGATCGACCGCCGGGTGGGCGACAGCGAGATCCACACCTTTTCCGGCCCGGCGGCCGTCTGCGGTCCGCTGGATACCAAGGCGCTCGAGACCCGGACCGGCCCCCGCCCCCTCGCCCACCTCGATCCCTTCGCCGCCTTCGCCGTGATCGCCGGCCATGAGGCCATGGAGACGGCCGGCCTGATCGACCATCCGGTGCTGGAGCGCCAGACGGCCATGATCTGGGGCTGTGGCTCGGGCGGCAACCAGACCATCGAGGACAGCTATGCCCGCAGCTTCCTGAAGGGGGCGACCAACGTCCACCCCCTGTCCATTCCGAAGCAGATGATCTCGGCCCCGGTCAGCCATCTGTCCATGATGTTCGGAGTGCAGGGTCCGGCCTTCACCATTGCCTCGGCCTGCGCCTCGTCGGGCCATGCCATCGGCGAGGGGATGTGGATGATCCGCTCGGGCCGGGCGCAGGTGGCCGTGGTCGGCGGGTCCGAAGCCGCCCTGACCTATGGGTCGTGGAAGGGCTGGATCGCCCTGCAGGCCATGTCCGACGACACCTGCCGGCCCTTCTCCATCCACCGCCGGGGCATGGTGCTGGGCGAAGGGGCCGCGGCCCTGGTGCTCGAGGATTACGAGCATGCCCGGGCCCGGGGCGCGCACATCTTCGCCGAACTGGCGGGCTATGGGGCCACCTCCGATGCCCACCACATCACCGCCCCCCATGGCCGAGGCGCGGAGGCGGCCATTCAGGCTGCCCATGCCGATGCCGGTCTGCCCCTGGACACGCCGATCCTGATCTCGAGCCACGGCACCGGGACGCCGCTGAACGACAAGATCGAGTCCGCGGCCCTGCGAAACGTCTATGGCGACCGACTGGCGCAGAACCGGGTGATCGCCACCAAGTCCTCCCACGGCCATCTGATCGGCGGCGGCGGGGCCCTGGAACTGGTGACCGCCATCCAGGCCATGAATGCGGGCGTCGTGCCCGCCATCCTTAACAGCCTTGGCCCGGATCCGGAGGCCGAAGCCCCCCTCGCCTGGGCGCGGGAAGAGCGGACATTCGACGCGGTGATCTCGAATTCCTTTGCATTTGGCGGACTTAACGCTGCCCTGATCGCCCGCCGGGTCTGAGGCGGCTCACGGAAACGGCCACATTTCGGCCGCTTCTCGCCACAATTTGGCCACACAGTTTGCGAGAAAGACAAGTTCGCGCAAGGCTGCACCCGGGGGTCGTGGTTTATAAACCACGCTCCAAGACCTCGGTTTCCGTGGGTGCCCGCCTCCATGACTCTCTCGATCTCCTGCGATTTTGACGGGACCATCACCCGCTCCGACACGATCGATGCCATCCTCGAGCAGTTCGCCCTGCCCCAGTGGCTGGACGTCGAGGCGGAATGGGCCGCGGGCAAGATCGGCTCGCGGGAGTGCCTCGCCCAGCAGGCCCAGTACCTGCGGGTGACGCCCACCGAGCTGGACGCCTTCATCGATGACATCGCCGTGGACGAGGACGTGGCCCCGTTCTTCGCCGACTGCCTGAAGATGGGTGCCCCCGTCAGCGTCGTGTCCGACGGTTTCGACTGGGTGGTGCGCCGGGTCCTGGCCCGGATGGGCCTGCGGGGCGTGCCCATCGTCGCCAACCGCCTGATCCATGCGGGCGACGACCGCTGGACCGTGCGCTTCCCCCATTCCACCCCGAACTGCGGCTCGGGCGTGTGCAAGTGCGCCGTGGTGGCGGGCCAGTCCCATCGGGTACACATCGGCGACGGTCGGTCCGACGCCTGCGTGTCCGATGTCTGCGACGTGGTGTTCGCCAAGGGCTGGCTGCTGGACAGCCGCAATCGCCGCGGCCTGACCTCGATCCCGTTCGAGACCTTCGCCACGGTCCGCGCGATCCTGCCGGAGCTCGACGTGATGGCCCCGGCCGCCAACCAGCGGATCGCCTGAGCCCTCCCATCCTGATTGAGGCCCCGGCCAGGGGGCGTCCGATCCCCGGACGCCCACGGGTCGTGGGCCATCCCGGATCCCTGCCTGATGACCACCCGACACCCCGTGCTGCTGATCCATGGCCTGACCGGCGTTCCTGCCGAGATGCAGTCGATCGCCCGCACCCTGCGCCGCTCCGGCTTCACCGTGGAGACGCCGCTGCTGCCGGGCCACGGGGTGGACGAGGAGACCCTGATCAAGACCGGCTGGCGCGACTGGCTCGGCGGCGCGGAAGCCGAGCTGCTGCGCATGACCGCCAACGGCGAGAAGGCCATTGTCGGCGGGCTGTCCGTGGGTGCCGTGATCGCGCTGGGCCTCGCCGCCAAGCATCCGGACCGGGTCGCCGGCGTGATCTGCCTTGCGGCCACCATCAAGTATGACGGCTGGTCGGTGACGCCGGCGGTGATGCTGCTGCCCTATGGTCGGCACATCCCCTTCCTGAACAAGCTGCGCTTCAAGGAACATCCGCCTTACGGCATCAAGGACGAGCGGCTGCGCGCCCGGGTGGCGGAAATGCTGTTCTCCGACAATGTGAAGGATGTGGGCCTGCCCACCACCCCCGGCATCAGCCTGTTCGAGAACCTGGAACTGGTGAAGCGCGTGGTCCGCGACCTGCCCAAGGTCCAGGCCCCGGTGCTGATCGTGCACGCCACCGAGGACGACATCACCCATATCCGCAATGCGGAGAAGATCGCCCGTATGGTCTCCGGGCCGGTCCGCAAGCTCTATCTCGAGGACAGCTATCACCTGGTGACCGTGGACCGGGAGCGGGTGAAGGTGGCGCTGGCCACCGTCAAGTTCTGCGAGGACCTGAGCAACGGCGTCGAAATCGTCGACGAGTCCGTCTGATATCGACTGAAATAGGTGCCGATACCGGTCAATCCGGTCGGTCATCTTGTTCACGACCCGCCAGACCCTATACTCGTGTCTGCGCTCCCCCGCCCAAGGACAAGCCATGACCTTCGCTGTCGCTGACCGTGTCACCGCAGATGCCGTCGATATCGGCCCCCTGATCCAGACGACCACAGCCTGGGCGGAGGACTATCTGCGCGCCGCCACGGTGCGGACCCGGGAGCTGACCTCCGTCAACGGCCGCCTCGACCGCAAGGCGCTGGACCGGGAACAGCACGTGGTCCACGGCCTCGCCTGGGTCGCCACCTACACCGAACTGTTCCGTCAGGTCGGGGCCTGGCGGGAGCGGCTCAAGGCCGACGCCCTGTTCGGCGAGACCGAAAGCCTTCTGACCCGCATCCTGTTCGCGGAATACACCGCCCAGATGGCGGGCGGCATCCCCATGAACCAGGGCGAAGTGGTGCGGCCCGATGATTTCGGGCTGACCATCACCTTTGACCTCGCCCATGCCTGGCGCGGCCTCGCCACCCAGGCGGACAAGACCGCGCTGGCCGACCATGTGGCCGCCGCCCAGGGCAAGCCCTCGGTGGAGAATGCCGGGCTGGACGAGACCCTGACCATGATCCGGGACCAGTTCCACGCCTTTGCCGAGGAGAAGGTCGCCCCCTTCGCCCATGAGTGGCACCTGAAGGACGAGCTGATCCCGCTGGACCTGGTTAAGGAGCTGGGCGCGCTCGGGGTGTTCGGCCTGACCATCCCCGAGGAATATGGTGGGTCGGGCCTCGGCAAGATGGCCATGTGCGTGGTGTCCGAGGTGCTGAGCCGGGGCTATATCGGCGTCGGCTCCCTCGGCACCCGGTCGGAGATCGCCGCCGAGCTGATCATGCTGGGCGGGACCGCCGAGCAGAAGGCCCTGTGGCTGCCGCGCATCGCCTCGGCCGAGACCCTGCCTACCGCCGTCTTCACCGAGCCCAATACCGGCTCCGACCTGGGCGCGCTGCGCACCCGGGCGACGCTCGAGGGGGACAGCTACATCGTCCATGGCGGCAAGACCTGGATCACCCACGGGGCCCGGGCCGACGTGATGACCCTGCTGGCCCGCACCGATCCCACCACCACCGACTATCGCGGCCTGTCCATGTTCCTGGCGGAAAAGCCCCGGGGCGATGACGCGACCCCCTTCCCGGCCGAGGGCATGAGCGGCGGCGAGATCGAGGTGCTGGGCTATCGCGGCATGAAGGAATACGAGATCGGCTTCGATGCCTTCTCCGTGCCCAGGGCCAACCTGCTGGGCGGGGTGGAGGGTCAGGGCTTCAAGCAGCTGATGGCCACCTTCGAGAGCGCGCGCATCCAGACCGCCGCCCGGGCGGTGGGCGTGGCCCAGGCGGCCATGGAATCGGGCCTCGCCTATGCCCTCACCCGCCAGCAGTTCGGGGGGCCGATCTTCGCCTTCCCCCGGGTGCACAACAAGATCGCCATGATGGCCGCCGAGATCATGGGCGTGCGCCAGTTCACCTATTTCGCCGCGGCGGAGAAGGACCAGGACCGGCGCTGCGACCTGGAGGCCGGCATGGCCAAGCTGCTGGCGGCCCGGGTGGCCTGGGCGGCGGCGGACAATGCCGTGCAGATCCACGGGGGCAACGGCTTTGCCCTCGAATATCCGATCAGCCGGATCCTGTGTGATGCCCGCATCCTCAACATCTTCGAGGGTGCCGGGGAGATCCAGGCCCAGGTGATCGCCCGGCGGCTGCTCGAAGACGGCCGCAACGCCTGACCCCCGGCCCCACTGGCGGGAGGGGACCATCCGCCCTAGGTATGGGGCTCACCACAACAGGCGCCGGCCGATCGGAACCGACATGGGCATCTTCATCGACATACTGATCGCACTGGCCATGCTGGCGGTGCTGGGCTCCCTGTTCATGGGACTGGTGGCCATGGCCCGGGGCGGCGAATATGCGCAGGCCAATTCCAACCGGTTCATGCAGTGGCGGGTGAAGACCCAGGCGGTGGCCATCGTCCTGCTGATCATCGGCTTCTGGTACAAGGCCACGCACGGCTGATGGTCACCCTCAATCGCATCTATACCCGCACCGGCGACGGGGGGGAGACGCGGCTGGCCACGGGGGAGACCACGCCCAAGGACGATCCCCGGGTGGAGGCCTATGGGGATGTGGACGAGACCAATGCCTGTATCGGCCTGGTCCGCCTGCACACCGCCGACGACCCCGAGCTCGACGCGATCCTGGCCCGCATCCAGAACGAACTGTTCGACCTCGGCGCGGACCTGGCCACGCCGGAGCGGGCGGGCCGCACCCTCGAATGGACCGCCCTGCGCATCGTCGCCTCCCAGGTGGCGCGGCTGGAGGCGGACATCGACCGGCTGAACGGTGCCCTGTCCGAGCTGACCTCCTTCGTCCTGCCGGCGGGCACCGCGGCCGCGACCCATCTGCATCTCGCCCGCACGGTCTGCCGCCGGGCGGAACGTCAGGTGGTGGCCCTGTCCCGGGTGGAGGGGGAGATCGTGTCGGCGGACGCCATCCGCTATCTGAACCGCCTGTCGGACTTCCTGTTCGTGGCGTCCCGCCATGCCAACCGGGCCGCCGGCGACGTCCTGTGGGTCCCCGGCGGCAGCCGCTAGGCCGCGCCCTCAGTCGATCACCCGGAACCTGCGGCTGTCGAACACCTTCAGCACCTGGGCGAGCTCCTGGCCCCGGCGCATGACCACGTCCCCCTGGCCGATCACGGCGAAGGCCCCCTGCTTGCGGGCCAGGTCCGGGCGCTTCTCGATCCGGTAGGCCGGGGCTTCGGACGTCCGGCGGAAGATGGCGAACACCGCCGCCTCCCGCCCGCCGCCGATGGCATAGTCCCGCCATTCCCCCGCCGCCACCATCCGCCCATAGACCCGCAGGATGGCGTCCAGCTCCCGCCGGTCGAAGAACACCTGCGCCCCGCGCGGGGCATTGTCAGGGATGGCGGCGATGTCTGAAGCCATGGGCAGCCCGACCGTCTGGAGGGTTCACACGCCCGAGGTTAGCGCATCACCGTGCGCCGCAAAGCCCGAAAATCCGTATGCGGTGAGATCCGGGACCTAGATCTGGCCCAGGGTCTTCAGCCGGGCCCGGGGATGGATCTCGTTCTGGCTCATCACCGTGGTGTGGTTGCGCACCCGCTCGATGATGGAGCGGACATAGGGCCGGATCCCGGCGCTGGTCAGCAGGACCGGCGTCTCGCCCTGCTGGGCCGCCGCATCGAAGCCCTCGCGCACCGCCTGGATGAAGCTCTGCAGCCGGGAGGGGGCCAGCGCCAGCTGGCGGTCCTCGCCCTGCCCGACTATGGCGTCGGCGAAGGTCTGCTCCCAGTCCGGCGTCAGGGTGATGATCGGGACGGCGCCGTCGTCGCTGCGGTGCTGCCAGCAGAGCTGCTTGGCCAGCCGGGCCCGGACATGTTCGACAATGGAGGTGAGACCGGAATTGCCGCCCGCCACCTCGCCGATGCCCTCGAGGATGGTGGGCAGGTCACGGATGGACACCCGCTCCTTCAGGAGTGCCTGCAGCACCCGCTGGACCGTGGAGGCCGAGACCTGCGAGGGAACGAGGTCGTCGGCGAGCTTCTTCTGATCCGCCGGCAGGTCACGCAGGAGCTTGGACACCTCCGAATAGGACAGGAGCTCGGGCATGGAGTCCTTCAGGATCTCCGTCAGGTGCGTCGTCAGCACGGTGGCCGGGTCGACGATGGTGTAGCCCCGGAAGGTCGCCTCCTCCCGCAGGGTCTCGTCGATCCAGGTGGCGGGCAGGCCGAAGGCGGGCTCGCGGACGTGCTGGCCAGGCAGGTCCACCTGCTGGCCCCGGGGGTCCATGGCCATGATCGAGCCGATCTTCACCTCGCCGCTGCCGGCCTCCATCTCGCGGATGCGGATGCAGTAGCCCTCCGTGGGCAGGCGCATGTTGTCGAGGATGCGCACGCTGGGCATGACGAACCCGAATTCCGAGGCCAGGGTCCGGCGCAGGGCCCGGATCTGGTCGGTCAGCTTGCGCCCGTCCACGTCGTTGATGAGCCCCAGAAGGCCGTAGCCCAGCTCGATCTTCACATCATCCATGGCCAGGGCCGTGGCGATGGGTTCCTCCGTATCCGGGGGTGGCGCGACCTCGACGGGTTCCGGCGCCGGCTTGACCGTGGCGGCCCGCCAGGCGATCACCCCGGCCCCCACGGCGATCACGGCAAAGGGCAGGATCGGCATGCCCGGGATCAGGCCCAGCACACCGGCCGAACCCGAGACGATGCCCATGCTCACCGGATTCTGCGCCAGCTGGACGGTCAGGGCCTTGTCGGCCGACCCCTCGACCCCGGACTTGGAGACCAGCAGGCCCGCGGCAATGGAGATGACCAGGGCCGGCACCTGGCTGACCAGGCCCTCGCCGATGGACAGCACCGTGTAGCTCGATGCCGCGGTCTGGAAGCTCACATGGTGCTGGACCACGCCGATCAGCATGCCGCCGATGACGTTGATGAAGGTGATGATGATGCCGGCCATGGCGTCGCCGCGGACGAACTTCGAGGCACCGTCCATCGCCCCGAAGAACTGGGACTCCTGCTCGAGGTCCTTGCGGCGGCGCTTGGCTTCCTTGTCGTCGATCAGGCCGGACGACATGTCGGCGTCGATCGCCATCTGCTTGCCGGGCATGGAATCGAGGGTGAAGCGGGCCGCCACCTCGGCGATCCGGGTCGAGCCCTTGGTGATCACCACGAAATTGACGATGACGAGGATGATGAACACCACCACCCCGATCACATAGTTGCCGCCCATCATCAGGGTGCCGAAGCCCTGGATGATCATGCCCGCCGGATCGCCGCCCTCGTGCCCGTGGGTCAGGATCAGACGGGTGGAGGCGATGTTCAGGCCGAGCCGATAGAGGGTGGCCACCAGCAGCACGGTGGGAAAGGCGGTGAACTCCAGCGGCTTCTTGATCAGCAGCGCCGTCATCAGGATGAGCACGGCGCTCATCAGCGACAGGGACAGGAGCACGTCGATGATCGGCGCCGCGATGGGCAGCACCAGCAGCAGCACGATGCCCATCACGCCCAGCGCCATGGCCACGTCGCCGC
>DAINBM010000088.1:0-8128 GCA_036732965.1 Caulobacteraceae bacterium
ATGCCCCCGGCGGCATGGAAGGCGTTCACGTCCTCCGACCCGTTGGGATAGACCCGCGCGATCAACGGTGTGACGGACGACAGGGCGTCGAAGTCGTCCCAGGTGAACTGCACCCCCGCCGCCCGGGCCATGGCCACCAGATGCAGGGTGTGGTTGGTGGAGCCGCCGGTGGCCAGAAGTCCGGCCGCGGCATTGACGATGGCCTTCTCGTCCACCACCTGGCCCATGGGGGTATAGGTCTGGCCGCTCCGGGCCAGTTGGGTCACGGCCTGGGTCGCCCCCCGGGTCAGGGCGTCCCGCAGGGCGGTGCCGGGGGTGACAAAGGCGGCACCCGGCAGGTGCAGGCCCATCATCT
The DNA here is from genome assembly GCA_036732965.1 of Caulobacteraceae bacterium. Taxonomy (GTDB): domain Bacteria; phylum Pseudomonadota; class Alphaproteobacteria; order Caulobacterales; family Caulobacteraceae; genus CAIMFV01. Next base: position 356 of record DAINBM010000088.1, read on the forward strand.
CCATCATCATCTGGTTGGAGTTGGCGGTGCCGTAGAAGGTGCAGGTGCCCGGCCCGTGATAGGCGGCCATTTCCGATGCCAGCAGGGCGTCCCGGCCGACCTTGCCTTCCGCATAGAGGGCCCGGGTCCTGGCCTTGTCCGCATTGGAGATGCCAGACGTCATGGGCCCGGCCGGCAGGAAGATCACCGGCAGGTGGCCGAAGCTCAGCGCCCCGATCACGAGGCCCGGCACGATCTTGTCGCAGATGCCCAGCATAAGGGCGGCGTCGAAGGCGTCGTGGGTCAGGGCGATGCCGGTGGACATGGCGATCACGTCCCGGGAGAAGAGGCTGAGCTCCATCCCCGGTCGACCCTGGGTCACGCCGTCGCACATGGCTGGCACGCCGCCTGCCACCTGCGCCGTGGCCCCCGCCTCCCGCGCCGCGTCGCGGATCTGTTGCGGATAGGTTTCGTAGGGCTGGTGGGCGGAGAGCATGTCGTTATAGGCCGTGACGATGCCGATGTTCACCGTCCGGGCGTCGAGTGCCCGCACCTTGTCCGCCGGGGAGCTGGCGGCGAAGGCGTGGGCGAAGTTGGCACAGGACAGCTTGCCCCGGGGCGCGCCAGCGTCGCCCGCGGCCGCGATGCGGGCCAGATAGTCGCCGCGGCTGTCCCGGGAGCGGTCGATGATCCGGGCCGTGACCTCGGCGACCACGGGGTTGAGCTTGGCTTGGGTCATGGGATCAGGCCTCCGGTGCCCAGAGAAGACTTAGCGGTGCCCGCGACTGCGAGAGGACCGCGTGGATCGGCAGCACGGCATCGCCGGCCCGGGCGGCTTCGACCACCCCCCGCTTCGTCTCCCCCCGGATCATGAGCAGGATGTGGCGGGCATCCAGAAGGGTGGACAGGGTCAGGCTCAGCCGTGGCTCCCTCGGTGCCGGGTCGTGGGGGTCCACGGCCAGGCACAGGCGATCCGTGTCCGGCGACAGCCCGGCGGCCAGTTGCGCGCTGCCGGGAAACAGGGAGGCGAAATGCCCGTCCTCTCCCATGCCGAGGACCACCACGTCCCAGGGGCGGGGCAGGCCGGCCATGGCCGCATCGGCGGCGTCGGCGGCAGCCGCGAGGTCGGCCGCCGCGCTCCACAGGGGCACGAAGCGGGCGGCGGCGGCGGGACCGGTTAGCAGGGTCTCGCGGATCATGCGGGCATTGCTCTGGGGCGAGTCCGGCGGCACGAAGCGCTCGTCCACCTGGGCCACGGTCACCTTCGACCAGTCGAGATCGGCCGTGGCCAGGGCGCGGAACATGGGCGCGGGGGTCGATCCGCCCGCCAGCAGCAGGGTCGCGCGGCCCCGGTCCCGGATCGCCGCCGCAAGATGCTCCGCGGTCCGGGCCGCACCGGCCCGGGCGAGGTCGGCACCGTCCGCGAATGCGGTCAGCGGCGCGGTGCCCGAGAGGGCGGCCGCGTCGGTCTGCAGCCTATTCATTCCAGCTGCGACCCAGCTGCGCGATCATGTTGTAGGCGGCCACCGGCCCCCAGCCACCGGCATCATAGGGCCGGCAGGTGATTGCCGCCGCCGCCCAGGCTGCACGGATCCCGTCGATCCAGGCCCAGGACGCCTCCACCTCGTCCCGGCGGACGAAAAGGGTGGAGTTGTTGTGGATGACGTCCAGCAGCAGCCGCTCATAGGCGATGCGCCGCCGTCCGCCGCCGAAGGCGGTGGCGAGGCTCAGGCTGAGGGGGAGCGGGGACAGGCGGAACCCGTCCCGGTCGAGACCCGGGGTCTTGTTCATCAGCAGCAGGCTGATGTCCTCGTCCGGCTGCAGGTCAATGACCAGCTTGTTGGCCAGCACGTCGCTGCCGCCCGCGCCCGGAAAGATGGAGTGTGGCACCGGCTTGAACTGGATGACGATCTGGGTCCGCTTCTCGCCCATGCGCTTGCCCGTCCGCATGAAGAAGGGCACCCCCGCCCAGCGCCAGTTGTCGATGTGGGCACACAGGGCGACATAGGTCTCCGTGTCCGTCGGCTTGCCGCACTCCTCCCCATAGGAGCCGGAGGTCTTGCCCGCGGCCGTGCCCGCCCGGTACTGCCCGCGGACGCTCATCTGCGCGATCTCGCCGGGCCCGATGGGGCGAAGCGAGCGCAGGATCTTCACCTTCTCGTTGCGAACCGAATCCGGATCGAGGCTGGCCGGGGGCTCCATCGCCACCAGGCACAGGAGCTGCAGCATGTGGTTCTGCAGCATGTCCCGCAGGGCACCGTAGTCGTCATAATAGGGCCAGCGGTCCCCGACGCCTTCGGTCTCTGCCACGGTGATCTGGACATGGTCGATGGAGCGGCCGGTCCACAGGGGTTCGAACAGGGCATTGGCGAACCGCAGGGCGATCAGGTTCTGGACCGTTTCCTTCCCCAGATAGTGGTCGATCCGGTAGGTGCGGTCTTCGGCAAAGGCCCGGCCCACGGCACCGTTGATGGCCGCGCTGGTGGGGCCATCCCGGCCAATGGGCTTTTCCAGCACGATCCGGTTGGGGGCCTCGGTCAGGCCTGCGGCCTTGAGCGAGACGCAGATGCCGTCGAACAGGCTGGGGGAGACCGACAGATAGAAGATGGTTTCGGCCCCGCCGATGCGGGCCTTCAGGGCCTCCGCACCCTCGGTCTGGGAGAGGTCGGCGGGAATGTAGTCGATCCGGTCCGAGAACCGCTGCCACACGGTCTCGTCGAAATGCTCGCCCGCGCGCTCCTTCAGGGCCGCCAGGGCCATGGCGCGGAAGCCATCCTGGTCCAGCGGCTGGCGGGACAGGCCGATCACCTCGATCTCGGGTGCCAGCAGGCCGTCGGCGTCGAGAAAATACAGGGCCGGAAGCAGCATGCGGCGGGAGAGATCCCCGGTTCCACCGACGATGACGATCTTCATGCAACCTCCGAAAGGTCATCGGCCGCTCCGCCGGGCGCCGATGGGTTGGGACAGTTGGGCGTCCCGTCGAGAATGTGTACGGTTCTTGAGCGTCTTATGCTGATGCAATCGATTTTAATAGCCTCAGACTGCGACGCAAGGTGGGTCGGGTTCCCCCGTTCGAAGCAACCCGCCCGATAACTATCGCCCTGATCGGAAGTTGCAATGGCTGTGGGCATCTCATCCCCCGTCACGGAACCCTGTCACCGCCCCGGCGCCTTCAGCGCCACCGCAGGACGACCGGCCCCAGAAGGGCGCCGATCCCGGCACAGGCCAGCATGCCGAGGCTGTACCAGCACAGGATGAAGGCGGGGGCGCCTTCCGGACAGTGGAGGGCATAGACCGCGGCCGAGAGTCCCCCCGCCAGCAGTCCGGCCGCCGCGCCGGCCGGGCGCAGGCGGGTCGGGGCAAGGCTGTGGGTCGCGGTCAGGGTCATGATCAGCAGGGGCACGGCCAGGGCGACGATGCGCAGGCTGCAGACCTCCGAGCTGTCCCCCAGCCACCGGGCGACGCGCCGGTCCGGGTCGGCACCCCAGAGATCCAGGGCTGCCGCGCCGGCCATGAGACCGACGGCAAGCGCGAAGAGGCCCGCCACCCGCATCGAGACCCGTCCGCCGGGGCGCGACAGAGGGTCCAGCGCCAGGCCGCCGACCCCGGCGAAGGCCAGGGTGTAGACCGCCTTCATCCAGAAGCTCGCGCCATGCATGGCCGTTTGCAGATCGGGGCGCAGCGGGAGCCAGGCCAGCAACAGCAGCAGGCTGGCGCACAGTCCGGCCGCGGTGAAGGTGGCAAGGCGGCGCAGGACCAGCCCGGTCCGGACCGGGCGGGTGTCCTGCGCCAGAAGGGCGATCAGGTCGTCGGTGTTCATGGCTCGACTTCCTCGCCCGACGGGGATCGGCCCCGGTCCACCATGGCCTGCAGGGCCTTGAGGCTGCGATGCAGAGTGACCTTCACCGCCGCGACGCTGAGGCCATGACGCTCCGCCGCCTCGGCCATGGACAGTCCCTCGATCCGCACGTCCCGCAGCAGGGCCTGCTGTCGACGGGGCAGGCGGGTCAGCAGGACGCCCAGATCCCGGCGGGCCATGGTGGCATCCGCCGTCTCCTCGGCCACCAGTTCGGCCCCGTCGTCCAGGGACTCCATCCGCCGCCGCCCGCTGCGACGCCAGGCATCCACCAGCTTGTAGCGGGCAATGGCCAGAACCCAGGGCATCAGCGGCTGGGTCCGGTCATAGAGGCCGCGCTTGAGATGGATGGCGAGCAGTGTCTCTTGCACAAGATCCTCCGCCGCTCCCGGGTCGGCACCCATCCGGCGGGCAAAATAGGCCCGCAGCCGTGGAGCCAGGGCGGCCAGCAGCCTGGCATGCGCCGCAGCATCGCCACCCAGTCCGGCCAGCATCAGGGGTTTCAGTTCCGCTTCGGTCAATCGCGTCCAAGCCCCTTGCCGGAGACTACGTCGGGCACCCGCACAAGGTTACACTGACCGGGATCGGGGCCTTGCACCATCCGTCCGGGCACGGTTTCCGTTATCACGCTTTCGTGAATCCCGGGTCGGACTGTGTAACCAAGGGTTGCCGCCGCCCGAATGATGTCATGCGAGCCGCGGCCACGGGGCTCTGCGCCTGTATCGCAAGGACCCGACCGACATGTTCAGCCGTCCGCCCCGCCGCCCCGGGCTTCGCCACTGGATCCCCCTGATCACGGCCGCCGCCGCACTCTGCGCGCTGGACGCCACCGCCGCCCCGCGACCGCAACGGGCGGTCGTGGAGCTGTTCACCAGCCAGGGATGCTCCTCCTGTCCCCCGGCCAATGACAATATCCGGACCCTGGCCGGCCGCCCGGACGTGCTGGCCCTGAGTTTCGGGGTCACCTACTGGGATTCCCTGGGCTGGAAGGACACCTTTGCCAGTCCGGCCTTCACGGCGCGGCAATGGGCCTATGCCCGCAGCCTGCACCATGACAACGTCTTCACGCCCCAGGTGGTGGTGAACGGCCGCGCCGATACGGTGGGCCAGCATCTGGCGGAGATCGAGGCCCTGGTCCGGGGCTCGGCCCTGTCCGGACCGCAGATCGCGGTGCAGGGGGCGGCGGTCGCGCTGTCGGCGGCGGCCACGCCCCGCGGGGGCACGGCGGATGTCTGGCTGGTGAGGTATGAGCCGGGGGTCATCGAGGTGCCGGTGCGCCGGTGCGAGAACACCGGCCGCACCCTGCCCCATGCCCATGTGGTGCGCAGTCTGATCCGGCTGGGGGCCTGGTCCGGCGGGGCGGAGCGCCTGGCCCTGCCGCCTGGCCCGGCGGGACTGGCCAGTGCGGTCCTGGTCCAGGCAGCCGGTACGGGCCCGATCCTGGCCGCAGCCACGCTCTAGCCCGCCGCCGTCCGCGCGTCCGCTGGAGGCTCAGGAATAGCGGGGCGCGGAGGCCGCGTCGGGGGACTCGCCCCCGGCATTCGATCCCAGGATCACGTCGGCCACGAAGGGGTTGGTCTTGCGCTCCGCTCCGAAGGTGGACATGGGCCCGTGGCCGGGCACGAAGGCGATGTCGGACCCCATGGGCCACAGCCGCTCGGTGATCGAGGCCACCAGCTGGTTGAAATCCCCCCGGGGAAAGTCCGTGCGCCCCACCGATCCCTTGAACAGCACATCGCCCACCTGGGCAAAGCGGGCTTCGGGATGGATGAAGACCACGTGGCCGGGCGTGTGACCGGGGCAGTGACGGACCAGGAACCGGGTCTCGCCCAGCGTCACCTCGTCTCCGTCCTCGAGCCAGCGGTCCGGGGTGAAGCTGCGGGCCTCGGGAATGCCGTACTTGCGGCCGCTGTCCTCGATCCGGTCGATCCAGAACTGATCGTCCCGGTGCGGGCCCTCGATCACGGCCCCGGTGGCGGCCTGCAGGGCCGCCGCGGCGCCCGCATGGTCCATGTGCGCATGGGTGATCCAGATCTTGCTGACGGTCAGGCCATGATCGGCCACGGCCTTCAGCAGGTGGGGCAGGTCGCCGCCGGGATCGATCACCGCCGCCTGCAGGGTCCGTGAACACCACACGATGGTGCAGTTCTGCTGCAGCGGGGTCACCGGCGCCACGATGGCGCGGATGGGGCTCTGGGGGGGCGCTTCGTCTGACATGGTCAGGGAGATGATCCAACCCGGGCCGTCGTGCAAGGGGGCGGGCGGAGGACGGTGGGTCCTGTGGATGATTTCGGACACCTGTGGATGTTTTTGCTGGTCCGCGCCGCCGCTCCGCCTAGAATAGGGGCTGTAGATCAGACAGGCGGAACCATGCGGATCGAGCGGACACTATTGGCGGCAGGCGCGATGACAGCGCTGGTGGTCCTGGGCCTGGCGGGCTGTGAGCGTCGTCCCGCACTGTCGGACACCTCCACCTTCGGGCCGCATCCGACCCTGGTGAAGCCCCATGCCGGGCTGCTGCCGACGGTGAAGATCGCCAAGGTCGTCGGCTGGCCGGCGGGGCGCACGCCGGTGGCCGCCGCCGGGCTGAAGGTCGAGGCCTTCGCCACGGGGCTCGACCATCCCCGGTGGATCCTGCCCCTGCCCAACGGGGACGTTCTGGTGGCCGAATCCAACACGCCCTCCGGCCTGAAGGGCACCCCCGGCCTGCGGGGCGTGGCGGAGCGGACGATCATGGGTGCGGCCGGTGCCGGGGTGAAGAGCCCTGACCGGATCGTCCTGCTGCGAGCTCCGGATGGGTCGGGGCACGCCACGGTCCGGACGAACCTGATGACCGGTCTGCGTTCCCCCTTCGGCATGGTGCTGCTGGGGGACAGCCTGTACGTGGCCGATACCGATGCGATCCTGAAGGTCCCCTTCACCCCCGGCCAGACCCAGGTGACGGCAGCTCCGGTGAAGGTGGCGGACCTTCCGGCCGGGGACATCGACCACCACTGGACCAAGAACATCATCGCCGCCCCCGATGGTCGCTCGCTCTATGCCACGGTGGGATCGAACAGCAATGTCGGCGAGAACGGCATGGAGAACGAGACCCACCGGGCCGCGATCCTGAAGATCGATCTGGCCACCGGTACGACGACCGTCTTCGCGTCCGGCCTGCGCAATCCCAACGGTCTCGACTTCGAGCCAGTGACGGGTGCCCTGTGGACCGCGGTTAATGAGCGGGACGAGATCGGCGACAATCTGGTGCCGGACTACATGACCTCGGTGACGCCGGGGGCGTTCTACGGCTGGCCGTACAGCTATTACGGCCAGCACGTGGACAGCCGTCCGACGCCGCCCCGGCCGGATCTGGTGGCCCGGGCGATCGCCCCGGACTATGCGCTGGGGGCCCATACCGCGTCCCTGGGGCTGGCCTTCTATCGCGGGGACCTGCTGCCCACGGCCTATCGTGGCGGCGTGTTCATCGGGCAGCACGGGTCCTGGAACCGGTCGGTGCCGTCTGGCTACAAGGTGATCTTCATCCGCTTCAAGGACGGGCATCCGGTCGGCCTGCCACAGGACGTGCTGAGCGGATTTCTCGACGACAAGGGCCAGGCCATGGGCCGTCCGGTCGGAGTGGCGATCGATCCCCGCGGGGCGCTGCTGGTGGCCGACGATGTCGGCGGCGTGGTCTGGCGGGTGACACCCGCGGCCCCCTGACGCCGAATTGGGCAAGCTCCGGATTTCCTGACCCGAAACGAGGCGCAAACGATCCAATCGTGCGGCTTTCGTCCCGCGTCTGTCCGGCCGCCTTGTGCCGACAGCGGGATCTTCGGCAGCATGGGCTGTGACGGGTGTCCGGTCAGCGGCCGGGCACCGTCGGCGATCGGCGTTCGCGGGAACCGTTCCTCAGATGCGTGATGGCCGTCGTCAGGGTCGGTCTGCTGGCCGGTGAT
>DAINBM010000089.1:0-8001 GCA_036732965.1 Caulobacteraceae bacterium
CACGGCTTCACCCAGCGCCGATTGCGACATGCCCAGAGACTTGCGGCGCAGCCGGATGTTGCGGCCCAGGGAGATGTCCAGCGGATGGGGCGTGCTGTCGCCACGAAGGGGGATCATCGACGAATCCTTGTGAAGGCTCACAACAACTGTGACTTGAATTTACGATAGTGTCTACATCGTGTCATCCAATATGCAACCGTGACGCAGTGAAACGGGCCGAGCTCGGCCTCCCTTATCGAGAAAATGACCGCATGGCGGGTAATTCGGGGGAACGCGCTGCCGTCGCCGGGCTGCCGGAGCGGAACGCCAATTCGGCGCGCAGCGTGTATCGGGCGGGTCTAGACGGACAGATGCCGCTGCATCAGCACGATATCGACCCATCTTCCGAACTTCAGACCGACCCGGTCGAAGCGGCCGCGAAATGAAAACCCGCATCTTTCGTGCAGCTTTATGGAGGCTTCATTCCCGCTGTCGCCGATCACCGCCAGCATCTCATGCTTTCCGGCGGCGCGGCAGGTCTCGATCAGTTCGCGCATGACGCGCAATCCCAGTCCCTGACGGACATGGTCGGGGTGCACGTAGACGCTGTCCTCGACGGTGAACCGGTAGGCGGAGCGGGCGCGGAACGGGGCGGCATAGGCGTAGGCCCCGATCCGCTCCGCGTCCGCGGCCACCAGCCACGGGCAGCCCCGTGCCGCCACGGCGTCCATGCGCCGACGGATCTCGTCGGTGTCCGGCGCCTCCTCCTCGAAGGTCCCGAACCCGTTGAGCACGTGATGGGCATAGATGGCCTGGATGCCCGGGGCATCGTCGAGGGTCGCCGGCCGGACCGTGAACGTCATGCGCGCGCGTCCCGTCGTCAGGTCCGGGCGCGCTCGGCCGCCCAGATGGCAAAGGCGTAGTCGAGCGCCACCTCCGCCAGCCCGTCGAAGCGGCCAGAGGCCCCGGCATGCCCGGCCTCCATGTTGATCTTCAGGAGGATGGGGTCGGTGCCGGTGGTATGTTCGCGCAGCTTCGCCACCCACTTGGCCGGTTCCCAGTAGGTGACCCGGGGATCGGACAGACCGCCGGTGGCGAGGACAGCGGGATAGGGCCTGGCCGCCACATTGTCATAGGGCGAATAGGCGGCGATGCGGTCATAGGCTTCCGCGCTGACCAGGGGATTGCCCCATTCGGGCCATTCCGGCGGTGTCAGGGGAAGGGTGTCGTCGCTCATGGTGTTCAGCACGTCCACGAAGGGCACCTGGGCGACGATGCCCGCCCACAGGTCGGGGCGCAGATTGGCAACGGCTCCCATCAGCATGCCACCGGCGGAGCCGCCCATGGCCACCATGCGTCCCGCCCGGCTGTAGCCGGCCCCGGCCAGGTGCTCGGCACAGGCGATGAAGTCGGTGAAGGTGTTGGTCTTCTTCGCGCCCCGCCCGTCCAGGAACCAGCCCCAGCCCTTTTCCGACCCGCCCCGCACATGGGCAATGGCGAAGACGAAGCCGCGATCCACCAGGCTCAATCGGCTGACGGAAAAGCCGGGATTCATCGGGATCCCGTAGGAGCCGTAGCCATAGAGCAGCAGGGGCGCACTGCCGTCGAGCGGAGTCCCCCGCCGCATCAGCACCGTGATCGGCACCTCGGCCCCGTCCGCCGCCGTGGCATAAAGACGCCGCGCCTCGTAGGCGGCCGGGTCGTGACCGGAGGGCACCTCCTGGGTCTTGCGCAGGGTCCGGTCGTGGGTGGCGAGATCGTAGTCGTACCAGGAGGCCGGGGTCGTCGGGGACTGGTAGGTGACGCGCAGGGTGCCGGTGTCGAACTCGTAGCCCGGCTGGAAGCCTGCCACATAGGCGGGCTCGTCGAAGGCGATCACGTGCTCCGACAGGTCCTGTGATCGCGTGGTGACGATCCGGTTGTTGGCATTGACCCGCTCCAGACGGATCAGGTGGTGTGCCGTGGCATGGACGGTGACGATGTACCGTCCGGGCTGGTGTGCGACCCACGGCGTCCAGTGGGCGCGGGACGGGTCGGCGGCGTCGGTGAGGCAGAGCTGAAAGTCCACCGCACCATCGGCGTCGGTATGGATCACCAGACGACCCGGCTGTTCGGCCGCCGGCCAGTGGACGACGCTGTAGCGCAGGCCCTCGGTCCGCGGTTCCACCAACCGGGGCGCACCGGTGGGATCGGCGGCGTCGATCAGCCAGGTCTCGGTCATGTCGTGGTTGCCGCTGCTGATCATCAGATAGGCACGGCTGGCGGAGACGCCGACGGACAGGAACATGCCCTCGTCCGCCTCCTGATAGACCAGGCTGTCCTCGGTCCCGGCGAGGGGGCGGCGATAGACCCTGGAGGAGCGTCCGTTCGCGTCGCGGAACACCCAGAACAGGAAGCGGCTGTCCGGGCTCAGGGCAAAGTCTCCGGTGGAGGCGTCGATGCCCGTGTCCGTCGTGGCCCCCGTCGCCAGGTCCCTCACATAGATCCGGCAGTATTCCGAGCCCTGCAGGTCAGCCGCATAGACCAGGTGGGCGTGGTCGTCGGTGTGCTGGACGTCCACCACGTCGAAATAGCTGGCCCCCTTCGCGGTCTCCTCCGCCGCCAGCCGGTCGATGTCCAGGAGGATCTCCTCCGGGCCGTCCGTGCCCCGGGGGGTGCGGACATGGATCGGGTGCTGCCCGCCGGTCTCGTAGCAGACCCGGTAGTCCCATGGACCATCCGAGGCGGGCAGGGAGCTGTCGTCTTCCTTCATCCGCCCGCGGATCTCGGCGACGATCTGCGCCTGCAGGGCCTCGGTGGCGGCGAGGACGGACGCGGTATAGGCGTTTTCGGTGGTCAGATGGGCGCGGACATCTGCCCGGATCAGGGAGGGATCCCGCAGGACCTTCTGCCAGTTGTCGTCCTTCATCCACGCATAGTCGTCCACGCGGACGCGACCAAGCTGCTCGTGGCGCAGGGGAATGCGCGCCGCCGCGGGGGGAGGGGGAAGATCGCTCATGCCGTCATCTCGCGCTCAGCTGCGCGAGCCGACGGAAGGTCAGGCCGCGCCGGGAACGAATTTCAGAGCCACGCCGTTCATGCAATAGCGAAGTCCGGTGGGCTTGGGTCCGTCGTTGAACACATGGCCCAGATGGCCGCCGCAATTGGCACACAGCACCTCGGTGCGGACCATGAACAGGCTGGTGTCGGTCTTGGTGAGCACCGATTGCTTGTTCAGCGGCTGCCAGAAGGACGGCCAGCCGGTCCCGCTCTCGAACTTGGTGGACGAGGAGTACAGGGGCCAGTTGCAGCCCATGCAGACAAAGCGGCCTTGCCGGTGCTCGTTCACCAGCGGGCTGGTGAAGGGCCGCTCCGTCTGGGCCTGACGCAGGACCAGGTAGGACGGCCCCGGCAGCCGCTTCTTCCACTCCGCATCCGGCAGCTCGTAGCGGAACTTTTCATCCTTGGCGGTCTGGAAGAACATCTTGTCTCGCTCCGTATCTGACCAGGGTCGGCGGACCGGGGTCACATCCTCGATACGTCCGGGCGAGGCTGAAGGTTTCAGCCTGCCCGCGACGGTCGTGTCGGTTCCTAGGCCCCGTAGATGACGCTGATCGTCTCGGCCACGCAAGCCGGACGGTCCTCGCCCTCGATCTCGATGGTGCATTCGTTGGTCATCTGCAGGCCGCCGGACTTGGCCTCGACGTTCACCAGCTTCTGGCGCATGCGCACCCGCTTGCCGACCCGCACCATGTTGGTGAAGCGCACCTTGTTGGAGCCGTAGTTGATACCCCGGGTGACGCCCTTCACCCGCAGGATGTCCGCACCCAGGAAGGGGATGAGGGAGAGCGTCAGATAGCCATGGGCGATGGGGCCGCCCATCTCGCGGTTGGCCCGCTCCACGTCCACATGGATCCACTGGTGGTCGCCGGTGGCCTCGGCGAACTGGTTCACCCGCTCCTGGGTGATCGTCACCCAGTCGGAGACGCCGACCTCCTTGCCCACGTGGTTGGCGAGATCGGAATAGTCGACTTCATAGGCCATGGGGTCCTCCCGTGAGTTTTGCCGCATCTAAGCGGCTTTCCCCTCGCCTTGGAAGCGGTGCCGTAGGGGAAGGGTCTTTGCGGCCGGAGGCGACGCGGCCATGCTGCGGCAAATCCCACGGAGGACATCGCTCATGACCGACGCTCCCGGCGCCATCGATCCCACCCGCGCGCAGTTCAAGGCCTTCATGACCGCGCCGCAGGACACGCCGATCCACATGCTGAACCTGATCCGGCTGAACGCGCTCGCGGCCTATCCCGAGGGGCATCCGGACCATGGCAGGGGGCTCACCGGGCTCGACGCCTATCGCGCCTATGGCCGCACCACGGCGCACATCTTCAAGCGGGTGGGTGGGGTTCAGGTCTGGGTCGGGCGGCCGGAGGTGGTGCTCACCGGGCCGCTGGAGGAGCGCTGGGACATCGCCTTCATCGCCCAGTACCCCAATTCCCTGGCCTTTGCCGAGATGGTCCGGGACCCGGAGTACCAGGAGCTGGTGAAGCATCGCCAGGCGGCGGTGGCGGACAGCCGGCTGATCCGCATGCTGCCCCTGGAGGCCGGCGAGGGCTTCGGCGAGAGCTGAGGCACGCGCGGAGCTTGAACCCGTCCGCGTCCGGGTTCAAACACGCCCCATGCGCTTCGACGACCGCTATCTGGAAGAGATCAAGTCGCGCCTGCGCCTGTCGGACGTGATCGGGCGCAGCGTGAAGCTGCGCCGGGCGGGGCGGGAGTGGGTCGGCCTGTCCCCCTTCGCCAAGGAAAAGACGCCCAGCTTCTACGTCAATGACGAGAAGGGCTTCTATCACGACTTCTCCTCCGGCAAGCACGGCGACCTGATCAGCTTCCTGCAGGAGACCGAACGACTCAGCTTCCGCGAGGCGATCGAGCGGCTGGCGGGGGAGGCGGGCGTGCCCCTGCCCGCCGCCGATCCCAGGGCTGCGGAGGTGGAAAAGCGCCGCCAGGGCCTGACCGACTGGCTGGAACTGGCAGGCAAGTGGTTCGAGGCGGAGCTTCGCCGCCCCGCCGGGGCCGCCGCCCGGGCCTATCTGGAGCGTCGCGGCCTGCCGGAGGATCAGTGGAGCCAGTTCCGCCTCGGCTATGCGCCGGGGGGGCGCACGGCCCTGAAGGACTATCTTGTCGCCAAGGGTGCCCGACCGGCGGAGGCGGTGGAGACCGGCCTGCTGATCGCACCGGAGGACGGGGGAGCCCCCTATGACCGGTTCCGCGACCGCATCATGTTCCCGATCACCGATCCCCGGGGGCGGGTCATCTCCTTCGGCGGCCGGGCCCTCGATCCAGAGGCCCGGGCCAAGTATCTGAACGGGCCGGAGACGGCGATCTTCCACAAGGGTGCCAACCTCTACGGCCTGTCCGAGGCCCGCAAGCTGCTGCACCTGTCCCAGCGGGAGGGCGCGCCCCAGGCGGCCCTGGTGGTGGTGGAGGGGTACATGGACGTGATCGCCTGCCAGCGGGCGGGCATCGCGGCGGTGGCCCCCCTGGGCACGGCCCTGACCGAAGAGCAGATGGAGCTCATGTGGCGCTCCCATCCCACGCCGACCCTGTGCTTCGACGGGGACAAGGCCGGGATCCGCGCCGCCTCCAAGGCCATCGACCGGGCCCTGCCGCATCTCAAGCCCGGCCGCTCCTTCCAGTTTGCCGTGGTCACCGGGGGAAAGGACCCGGATGATGTGTTGCGCGAGCAGGGCCCCGCCGCCCTCGTCGCCCAGCTTTCCGAGACCCGCCCCTTCGTGCAGCAGCTGTTCCAGCGGGAGTTCGAGGCCGAGCCCCTGGACACGCCGGAGCGTCGCGCCGGGCTCAAGGGCCGCCTGCGCGCCGCCGCCGCCCAGATTGCCGACAAGGACCTGTCCCAGGCCTATCGCGAGGATCTGCTCGGCCGCCTGGACGAGGCCCTGCGCCCGGCCAGCCGCGCCGCGGAACCCGGTCGGGGCCATGCGCCACAAGGGTTTCCCGGTGCCGGCTACGGCGGCGCGCGGGGCCGCGGCGGGCGCCGCGGGGACGGACCGGCCTTCCTGGCCCCGCCGACTCCGGAGGGGCGCGCCGCGGCCCGGGCCCTGCCGCGCAGGCTCAAGGTCGTCCAGGCCGCCATCGCCTGGTACGCGCTCCAGGCACCCGAGGCCCTCGACCCCTATGTGGAGCGTCTGGCCGATCTGGGGTTCGGCGACGACAACCTCGCGGATTTGGCGAGGGAAATCAGCGCGCTGTATGTGACCCATCCCGGCCTTGACACGCGGGCCTTGACGGGCCATCTGGCAAGAAGCGGAATGGGCGATCTGTTAACCGATATCGAGAAGGCGGCGCGGCAATCAAATGCGCCCTTCCTGGAGGCGGACAGGCCGGCGGATGACGCACGACGGATCTGGTCTCTCGCTTTCGATGTGGTGATCGAGCTTGCGGAAGTGGAATCGGCCCTCGATGCGGCAAAGGAAGACATGTCCCGCACCCGTGACGCCGCGCATCTTCGACACCTGCGGAGCCGACAGATGGCCCTGCAGTCCATGCTGAACGACGGTTCGGCCTTTGTCGACCCGAGGATCTGACCGGGGTCCGGTCTGGACGAGGCCCGGGTCGGCCCATGAAACAATTTTCCGACCGGGCAGGGTACCGCGTGGTCGGACGGAGGGACTGGAATGACGACGAACACGGCAGAGACACAAGAGGCCGAAGCCCCCCACGACGGCCCGCTGCTCGATCTCACCGACGCCGGCGTCAAGAAGTTCATCAAGCAGGCCAAGGCCCGCGGCTATGTGACGATGGACGAGCTGAACAAGCTCCTCCCGTCCGAGGAATTCACCTCCGAGCAGATCGAGGACACGCTGGCGATGCTGTCCGAGATGGGCATCAACGTCATCGACGGTGACGAGGCCGAGGCCGAGGGCGGCGGCGAGGTTGCGGTCCGTGAGGATTCCGCCGTCGTCGAGACCACCAAGTCCGAAACCTATGACCGCACGGACGATCCGGTGCGCATGTATCTGCGGGAAATGGGCTCGGTGGAGCTCCTCTCCCGCGAGGGCGAGATCGCCATCGCCAAGCGCATCGAGGCCGGTCGCGACACCATGATCCGCGGCCTGTGCGAAAGCGCTCTGACCTTCGAAGCCATCATGGTCTGGCGGGACGAGCTGCGCTCGGGCCGGATCCTTCTGCGCGAGATCATCGACCTGGAGCAGACCTACGGTGGTCAGGGCCCGGGCGCGGCCCCGGCACTGCCGGGTGCCGAGGGCGGCGAACTGGCCGAGGCAGCCCCCGCCGACGCTCCGGCCCCCGAGGCGGAAGCCGGTGAGGATGGCGACAGCGAGGATGATTTCGACGACGGCGCCGGTCCCTCGGTCTCGGCCATGGAGGCAGAGCTGCGGGACGGGGTCATGGCGACCCTCGACGCGATTGCCGCCGAGTTCGAGAGCTTCCGCAAGCTGCAGGACAAGCTGGTGGAGCAGCGGCTTCGCGGGACGGATCTGACCGCCGATGACCGCCGGGCCTATGACGTGCTCGCCGGCGCGATCACCCAGCACCTCAAGACCCTGAAGCTGAACAACAATCGTATCGAGGCGCTGGTCGAGCAGCTCTACGCCATCAACAAGCGGCTGATGGCGCTGGAAGGCCGCCTGCTGCGCCTGGCCGAGAGCTATGGCATTTCCCGCGGGGAGTTCCTGAAGGCCTATTTCACCTCCGAGCTCGATCCCGACTGGATGGAGAAGGTGCGCCAACTGGGCGTGCGCTGGACCAAGTTCGGCGAGAACGAAGGCGTGCACATCACCGAGATCCGGGCCGATGTCGCCGCACTCGCCACCGAGACCGGCGTGCCCATCGACGACTATCGCCGCATCGTCCAGACGGTGCAGAAGGGTGAGCGCGAGGCCCGCCAGGCCAAGAAGGAAATGGTCGAGGCCAATCTGCGCCTCGTGATCTCCATCGCCAAGAAGTACACCAACCGCGGCCTGCAGTTCCTGGACCTGATCCAGGAGGGCAACATCGGCCTGATGAAGG
>DAINBM010000090.1:0-7997 GCA_036732965.1 Caulobacteraceae bacterium
GACGGCACCCCGGGCTCGAGCCAGTCAGCCCATTGGCTCGGCTCGAGAATGGCGACCTGACGGTGGTGCAGACGCGCGATATCCGGCCCCGGTGTCACGGTCAGCAGCGCAAAGCTGTCTGGAAAGGCACCGTCTCCCGGACGCCAGAGCCCCGCCATGCAGAACCACGGCGCTCCCGTTCGGGTGACCTTCCATTTGGATTTCGGTGCGCGGAGCCCTGTGAACTCGAAGAACCAGGAGGCCGGGACCAGGCAGCGCCCCTGACGGAAGGTGCGCCCCTCCGATCGGAAATTGATGACCGGTCCCGCCTTGGCATGGGGCGGTCGAAATCCCCAGCGCATCCGGACGAGTTCCAGGTCGGGGGAATCCTGGCTGCGGCGCAGGATGGGCGGGGTATCCGTGGGCCACACGGACTCCATTGGCCCGAGGTTCGGAATGCCGTGCGGTGCCGTCAGGGCCAGCCCCTGCCCAGCCAGTCCCTCGAGATAGTCGGTCCATGTCACCGTCACGCCGTAATTGTTGCACACGGTCTGCCCGCTCCGGTGTTGGTGCCTCGGAATCCTCCGCGATGGACGATTACGACAAATTCACTGGACCGTCAGGTGCGCCTTGGACACTCTTTTCCGCAGACGGCGAGCTGCCAGGCGGGCGGGTTCGGGTCTTCTGCAGCGGTGCGAACATGTCGAAGGTCATCCTTTTTCTGTCGGTGACGGTCCTGGCAGCCCTGTCGCTGACGGCGTGTCAGAGGCACAGGCGGTCGGAGGTTGTCGTGGGAGGACACGCCCTTGCAGCGACCGCGCGCCTTGTCTGCCCGGATCACCAGGGGCCTCTCACCCGTGTGGCCCTGGCCCCGGACGGACAGGCCTGCACCTATTCCGGCCCGGATGGTGAAGAGGTCAGCCTGGTGAAGGTCGGGCTGGCGGGCACGACGTCACAGTCGGTCCTTCAGGCGCGGGAGCACGAGCTTGCCGCACTGCTGCCGGCCCCCCCTGCCCTGCAACGGTCCGACAATTCGATAGCTTCCGATCAAGCTGGGGGTGGCGGATCGCGCCGGGACGACGCCGAAGGCACGCGGATCGACCTTCCCGGTCTGCACATCCACACCGACGGCGACCGGGCCAGCGTCCGTCTGCCCGGGGTGAACATAAATGCGAACGGGGACAACGCCCATATCTCCACCGGCATGGGCGAACTGAAGAACGCGACCATCGATGCGCAGGACGGGGCTGTCCGGATCACCTCGAACATGACCGATGCGGAGAACCTGGATCAGACCTGGCTGGTGGCCACGGACAAGACAGGACCGGCGGGCTGGCGGTTCGTCGGCTATGCGGCGCGTGGCCCCCTGTCCGGGCCGCTGGTCGTGGCCACGTTCCGCTCCCGGGCGGAGCACGCGCACTCCGGGGATCGTCAGATGGAGGACATCCGGCATCTGGTGAGCCTCAGCCTCAAATAGCCCCGCGGTTCGGCGCAGGCGGTCAGACAGCGGTGTCGGGGGCTTCGTCGAGGTTCGATACGCGATAGGTGAGCGGCACCCCCCCCTCGTCGGCGATGCTGACATAGGACCCGAGACGAAACTGATGGTCATGCAGGCGGTAGATGCCCGCCTCCGCGTCGTCCGGACCGCCGTCATAGTGAATGGCCCAATGGCCTTGATGGTGCACCAGACGCCCGACCCGCGGCTCGCGATCACGGGTGAACCTGCGGACTGTGCAACGCGCGGCGACGCGTTTGAACGCGGTCTCGTCCAGATAGCCCTCGGCGGTCAGCGGTGCGACGAGGCCATACCCGTCGTGCGGGTCGGGCTCCGGATGCGCAGATCCCGGGTTGCGCGCGAGGCGCAGAATGATGCTGGACAGGGGCATCGGTTGCTTCCATTCCTGAGAGACGGGATCACCTTGCGGTCGGCGTCTCCTCACGGCATTGCGTGAGCGCAAAATTGCAACCGAGGCGCGGCTGGCCGGGCGATGTCGACACTTTCTGACGCCTCTCTGACCCAGTCTCCAGGCCCTGACCCGAGCGAGGACCGTGACCCGTACGCCCCGTAGAAAGCCGTCGGCCAATACCCCTCCCCGCGCCTGGCAGCGGATGCTGTCCGGGCGACGGCTGGATCTGCTCGACCCTTCTCCCTTCGACATCGAGATCGTCGACATCGCCCATGGACTGGCGCGGGTGGCCCGATGGAACGGTCAGACCCTTGGCGAGCACGGCTTTTCCGTGGCCCAGCACAGTGAGCTGGTGGAGGATCTGGTGGCGCAGCTGAGCCCGGGCATCGGCCCGAAATGGCGGATGCTGGCCCTGCTTCACGATGCCGCGGAATACGTGATCGGGGACATGATCTCGCCCTTCAAGGCGGCCCTCGGACTGGACTACCGGCAGTTCGAAGGCCGCCTGGAGGCCGCAATCCACATCCGCTTCGGACTGCCGCCGCATCCGCCTGCGGACGTCCGGGCGCTGATCAAGCGCGCAGACCACATCAGCGCCTATCTGGAAGCCACCCAGCTGGCCGGCTTTGCCGATGCGGAGGCTCGCGAGCTGTTCGGCTCGCCGCCGCCGGGCTGCGCCATTCGTCTCAGTCCCCTGCCCCCGGCCCAGGCACAGATGCGGTACCTGCAGCGCTTCGACACCCTCGCGGCGGCGACCGGCCTGGACACGGGCGGCGGCGCCTTCTCCAGCGAATGAGTGTCATGACCGGACAGGTGATCATCGGCCTCTCCACCGTCGTGGTGGCGATCCGCGACCATGAAGCCGTGGTCCTGACGGTTCGACCGGACGATCTGCGGACGAATCGCGCCGCCGCGGCACCGGGACTGCCCTCGGGCCCCTTTGATCCGGACCACGACCGGACGTTCGAGCTGGCGCTTCGGGCGTTTGTGACGGCTCAGGCCGGCATTGACCTCGGTTATGTGGAACAGATCTACACCTTCGGGGACCAGGGGCGCGATGCGCCCCTCGCGGACCTGGGCGGCAGTGCCGTCGGGCCCGGGCGGATCGTGTCCGTCGGCTATCTGGCCCTCACGCCGGGGACCGCCGACCTGCCCGAGGCGACCGGTGCGGGGGCTCTCTGGTCTCCCTGGACGCGGTTCTTCCCCTGGGAGGACTGGCGGGAGGGCCGCCCGGAGGTGATCGATTCGGTCATTGTTCCGGCGCTCGAGGCCTGGGCCGCCGGACCGGATCCGGTGAAGGCCGAGGCCCGCCGGTCCCGCGTGCGCGGTCTGTTTGCCCTGGACGGGGCCCGCTGGAACGAGGAGCGGGTGCTGGAGCGCTACGAGCTGCTCTACGAAGCCGGGCTTGCCGCGGAAGCGGCGCGCGACCGGGCTCGCGCCCGCGGTACGGACGCACCCGAACCGGAAGGCTTCCATCCGGCGCTCGGGCAGCCGATGATATCCGACCATCGGCGGATTCTCGCCACCGGGCTCGGCCGCCTGCGGGGCAAGCTGAAATACCGTCCGGTGATCTTCGAGCTGATGGGGCAGCACTTCACCCTGTCATCGCTGCAGCGGACGGTGGAGGCCGTCAGCGGAGTGGGACTGCACAAGCAGAACTTCCGGCGGATGGTCGAACGCACGGACCTGGTGGAGGGGCTCGCCGTGTTCGACGGGGAAACCGGGGGACGGCCGGCAGAGCTCTTTCGGTTCCGCCGGGAGCTTCTCCTGACCCGTCCGGCAACCGGACTGGCCCTGCCTATGGTGCGGGAGGGGTAGGTTCCGCCTCGCCCCGCGCGGCCCACCGGGCCCGGAGCGCCCGGGCCGTATCCGCTGGACCGTCGGGGCGCCAGCCCGGCGGTCCGAACACGACCATCAGGGCCTGGTGTGGGGAGCGTGCTGCGAGCACATCGCGGCCGATGGCCCACCACTCATGAAAAACTGCGCGCAATATATTGAAATCACCGAGATTCTTCACAATTCCATAACGGCACGGTTCGTCATCGCGCTCCGCCTCGAAGGTGCCGAACATGCGGTCCCAGATGATCAGGATGCCGGCATAGTTCCGGTCGAGGTAGCGGGGATTGCGGGCGTGATGCACCCGGTGATGGGACGGCGTGTTGAGCACATATTCGAGCGGTGCCGGCAGGCGACGGACGGCTTCGGTGTGGATCCAGAACTGGTAGACCAGACTGATGCCCTTCTGCACGAAGATCATCGCCGGAGGAAACCCCAGCCACGCCAGGGGCAGCCACAGGAGCCAGGAGCCGTTCAACCCGCCGGTCCAGCTCTGTCTCAGGGCCGTGGCAAGATTGTAATGCTGCGAGGAATGGTGGTTCACGTGCGCCGCCCACCAGAACCGCCGTTCGTGGCTCAAACGGTGGAAGGCGTAGTAGGTCAGGTCCTCGAGCAGGAACAGGGCGATCCAGGTGGCAAGGGCGGGCCAGCCCCGGACGGGCAGGTCGAAGAGACGGTGATGCCAGACCCAGATGGTTGCGCCGCCCATCACGCCTGCGGTCAGGGCACCCGCCACGGTGGAGCCCAGCCCCAGCATGAGAGAGGTAGCCGTGTCCCGCGGCTCGTAGCGCACCGGCGCGCGCTTCAGCCATCCCAGCGCGATCTCCAGCAGGATCAGGAGGACGAAGAGGGGCACCGCCAGGGTGACCACATCGATCGGGGCGTGTTCCAGGTCCTGCAAGGGTCTCACTGCCTTTCTGGAGGCCAGGCAGCCGTGCCGGGCCAGATCAGGTGCGCCAGGCCCCCGCCCGGTCCGGAGAAGGATATCCGGATTCCCCGACCCGTCCGGCGCGCGTGCTGCAGGTCGCGCCACGGGAGATCCCGGGTCACATAGCCGTCTCCGAGCTGGAAGACGACCATCGCCAGATCTCCGGCGGCTGCGAGCCCGGCACGGCCATCCGTCGAGATCCAGACCGCATCGGCTTCGACATCGGGATAGTCGTCGGCCAGTAGTCGGCGCACCGCGGCATCGTCCAGCGCGCCGGTGGGCCGGCTGATCCGCGCGACCGCTGCCACGGCGATCATCAGGGCGATCAAGACGGCCGAAACGCCCAGCTGGAGGAGAAACGGAGGGAGCATGACCCAAGGCTTGGCGTCGGAAGCGCGCTGCGTCAAGCTGTGCTTAAGCGCCAAGACAGCTGCGCAAAACATGCTATCTGTGTGGTTCGATAGTGAATTAGGTCCGTCAGCCGACCCGTGTGAGAGGTCGGAAGTACGGGCAAACGAGGGATGAAGTCATCTTGGCGCACGCAGTCATTTCGGCCACCGGTCTCTACACGCCCCCCCATTCGGTCTCGAACGAGGAACTTGTCGCGACCTTCAACACCTATGTGGAACGCTTCAACGCGGCGCACGCAGATGACATCGCGGCCGGTTCGGTGGAGGCTCTGGCCCCCTCCTCTCCCGAATTCATCACCAAGGCGTCCGGCATCCGGTCGCGGTTCGTGGTGGACAAGTCCGGCATCGTGGATCCTGACATCATGCGCCCGGTGATCCCCGAGCGATCCAATGACGAACTGTCCATCCTGGCGGAAATGGCGGTCAGCGCGGCCCGGGAGGCCATCGCCAACTGGGGCCGGCCCGCCAGCGAGATCGGTGCCGTCATCTGCGCCGCCTCGAACATGCAGCGTCCCTACCCCGCCATGGCCATCGAGATCCAGAATGCCCTGGGCATTCCGGGCTTCGCCTTCGACATGAACGTGGCCTGCTCCTCCGCCACCTTCGGGATCAAGACCGCCGCGGACTTCGTCACCTCGGGCTCCGTCGGGGCCGTTCTGATGGTCAACCCGGAGATCTGCTCCGGTCATCTGAACTTCCGGGACCGGGACAGCCACTTCATCTTCGGCGATGTGGCCACCGCCGTGATCGTCGAGCGGGATGATACCGCCACCGGTGGCTGGGACATCCTCGGCACCCGCCTGAAGACGGAATTCTCCAACAATATCCGCAACAATTTCGGCTTCCTGAACCGGGGCGATCCGGACGGACGGGACAAGGCGGACAAGCTGTTCGTCCAGAACGGTCGCAAGGTGTTCCGCGACGTGGTGCCGATGGTGTCGGACATGATCATCGACCATGCCCGCGACCTGGGCCTCGATCCGCACGGTCTGAAGCGGATGTGGCTGCACCAGGCGAACATCAACATGAACGACATGATCGGCCGCAAGGTGCTGGGACGCGATCCGACACCGGAAGAGAACGTCATCATCCTCGACGAATACGCCAATACCTCGTCGGCCGGATCGGTGATTGCCTTCCATCGCCACAATGCCGATTTCGCGACCGGCGAGACCGGACTGATCTGCTCGTTCGGCGCGGGCTATTCTGCCGGGACCGTGTTCGTCCGCCGGCGCTGATCGCCCTGCGTCACCGGGACGGCGCGTCTGCGGGATGCGCCGCCTTCCACTCCATCGCCGCCCGGATCCGGTGCTGGATGCTGGGGTGGTCATAGAACAGGGCCTCCTCGAGGGGGCTCGGCGTGGCAGCGCGATAGTCCACGGACTTCATCATGGCCCGGGCAAAGCCGTCCGGTTCGCGGGCGTGGGCAAAGGAATAGGCGTCGGCATCGGCCTCGGTGAGGCGGGTCAGGGATGCCATGAGCGGCGTCATCACCAGCACGAGGGTCGACAGGACGATCATCAGGGCGGGCAGCCCCGCCGGGTCGCTGATCACGGGCGGTGCCCCGATCAGGCGCGCCACCGGGCCGTGAAGGCGGCTGGCCAGGAACAGGGCCAGCACCGACACGAGGCTGAGGAACCCCGCGCCCCACAGGGCATGCATGTGCGCATAGTGGCCCATCTCGTGCCCGACCACGGCGCGGATCTCTGACAGGTCCGCGCCACGCTTGAACATGGTGTCGCTCACCGCGACCCGGGCCGACCCGAACAGCCCCGCCACATTGGCCGTGTAGCGGTCGGACTGACGGGAGCCGTTGTAGATGTAGATCCGGTCAGCCGGGGTCCCCGTGTCCCGGGCGAGGGCCACGATGGCGTCCCGCACGGGCCCTGCCGGCGCGGGCGTGTAGGTGTTGAACAGAGGCGCGATATAGATCGGGGTCACCAGCATGCAGAGGATCACGAAGGTGGCGGCCACGCCGCTTCCCCAGAGCCACCAGGTCTTCGGTGCCCGGCGCAACAGGGCATAGAGCACCCCGAAGAACAGGGCGACGACGACGGCTCCGATCGCGGTCGTCATCAGGCCCTGGACAAACCAGTCCCCGACAGGCTGGTGCGTCAGACCGTAATGCGTGTTCCGACGCCAGTCCGCGAACCAGGCCCATGGCAGCTCGATCCCGTAATCAAGGGCCGAGAAGATCAGGCTGCAGGACATCACGGCGAGCCAGGTGCGACCGCCCAGCCCCGTCCGGACCCGCGTCAGCAGCCCTGTCCGCAGGATCAGGAGGGCCGAGAGGCAGCCCACCATCCAGCCGCCGAGCAGGTACCAGTGCCCGCCCTTGGTATAGGCCTGGGCCCTGGCATGCACCTCGGGCGGAACCGATGCGAGATAGGTGGCCGTCGCCGCGGCAGGATCCACGATGTTCACGCCCACGCTCCCCGTGACTGATGCCGAACGATGCCAGCAATGCCGGGTCGCGTCACGTTACGGTCTCGTCACTTCACCGAAAGCCGGCCCCGCAGGATGGTGGAGGCGATCCGGACCCGCGCGAAGGGGCTGTCCCCGGGGACCCTGTCCGCCGCATCGCCGAGACTGGCCAGTCCCTCCCGCCCGAAGCGGGCCACGAGGGTGGCGCGGATCCAGGCCGCCCCCTGGGCCTGACGCCGGGCCGCGTCCGGTGCAGACGGCCTTCCGAGACGGGCTGCCAGATCGTCGATCCCCGCCCCGGTGCGGGCAGACACCGCCAGGACCTCCGGCGGCGCACCCTTCCGGACAGCGAGGCTGAGAGCCCCCTTCAGATCCGCCACGGCGCGGCGCGCGGCGTCGTCCATGTCGGCCTTGCACACCACGGCCAGGTCCGGAATCCCCACCACGCCGGCCTTCATGAACTGAAGGCTGTCGCCGGAACCTGGCTGGGCACAGAACACCACCCAGTCGGCC
>DAINBM010000091.1:0-7985 GCA_036732965.1 Caulobacteraceae bacterium
AGTGGCCGGCCAGCTTCAGGCCGAAGGTGGTGGGCTCCGCATGGATGCCGTGGCTGCGGCCGGTGCAGGCGGTGAACTTGTGCTCCTCCGCCCGGCGCTTCAGGGCCGCCAGCACCAGCTCCACGTCCTCCATCAGGAGGTCCGCGGACCGGGTGAGCTGCACGGCGAGGCAGGTGTCCAGCACGTCGGACGAGGTCATGCCCTGGTGGAGGAAGCGCGCCTCGGGTCCCACGATCTCGGACACATGGGTGAGGAAGGCGATCACGTCATGCTTGGTGGTCCGCTCGATCTCGTCGATCCGGTCCGGGTCGAACACCGCGTCCTTGCCCTTGGCCCAGATGGCGGCGGCGGCGTCCTTGGGGATCACCCCCAGCTCGGCCATGGCGTCGGCGGCGTGGGCCTCGATCTCGAACCAGATGCGATACCGGGTCTCGGGTGACCAGATGGCGACGGCCTGCGGGCGGGCATAACGAGGGATCATGGGGGCGGTCTTCCATCGGCGGCAGATGTGGGGGAGCGGATTGGGCAGGCTGGCAGCGCTTGTCAAGCGCGCCACTAGCGTTAAGGCGCGGAACTCGCAATACTAAAACCGGAAGCTTCCGATCCGGACGACTCGAACCCAGCAGAGGATGACAGACTTGGCCGACGCTTCGCCGACGACGGACCCGGGCGCAAAGCCTTCGCATGGGAAGAAGGGGGGCGACCGGGTGGTGATCAAGAAGTACGCCAACCGGCGTCTGTACAACACCG
Source organism: Caulobacteraceae bacterium (assembly GCA_036732965.1). Classification (GTDB taxonomy): domain Bacteria; phylum Pseudomonadota; class Alphaproteobacteria; order Caulobacterales; family Caulobacteraceae; genus CAIMFV01. The sequence continues at coordinate 751 of DAINBM010000091.1, forward strand.
CGTCCTCCTCCTACGTCACCCTCGAGCACCTGAGCGAGATGGTGAAGGACGGGGTGGACTTCGTCGTGTTCGACGCGAAGACCAATGACGACATCACCCGATCCGTCCTCACCCAGATCATCTTCGAGGAGGAGAGCCGGGGGCAGAACCTGCTGCCGATCCAGTTCCTGCGCCAGCTGATCCGGTTCTATGGCGACCAGATGCAGAGCTTCGTGCCGTCCTATCTGGAGATGTCGCTCGAGGCCTTCGCCCGGCAGCAGGAGACCATGCAGAAGCAGATGACCGGGGCGCTGGGCGGCCAGCAGGGCTTTGGTCTGTTCGAGGACCAGGTCCGGCAGAACCTCGCCATGTTCGACCGGGCCATGAAGATGTTCACGCCCTTCGCCTATCCGCCCCGGACGGACGAGGCGGACGAGGCCCGGCCAGCGGCCCCCGACAGCGATCCGGACACCATCGCCGAGCTGAAGCGGCAGATGGAGGAGATGCAGGCCAAGCTGGCGAGGCTTGCGGAGAAGTAGGCCCTGCGTCCTTCGAGACGGGCCGTTCCGGCCCTCCTCAGGATGACGCGCGTTTGTGCAGCACCGGGCCAACTTCGTGGGCTCGACCCAAGCCCTGCGTCAGGTTGAGGAGCCCCGGAACGGGGCGTCTCCAACCCCGCACAACCGGCCAAAGCAAAAAGGGCGCTGCTGCCAGCGCCCTTTCCGAATGCGGGGGTCGTGGGAAGTCTCAGGCCGCGGAGACCGCCGAATTGTCCTGCGGATCGCGGAGCACATAGCCCCGGCCCCACACGGTCTCGATGTAGTGCGCGCCCATGGTGGCCGTCGCCAGCTTCTTGCGCAGCTTGCAGATGAAGACGTCGATGATCTTCAGTTCCGGCTCGTCCATCCCGCCGTAGAGGTGGTTGAGGAACATTTCCTTGGTCAGCGTCGTGCCCTTGCGCAGCGAGAGCAGCTCCAGCATCTGGTATTCCTTGCCGGTCAGGTGAACCCGGTTGGAGTTCACTTCCACGGTCTTGGCGTCCAGGTTGACGACGATGTCGCCGGTGCGGATGACGGACTGGGCGTGGCCCTTGGAGCGACGCACCACGGCATGGATGCGGGCGACCAGCTCGTCCTTGTGGAAGGGCTTGGTCATGTAGTCGTCGGCACCGCCGCCGAAGCTCTTGACCTTGGTGTCGATCTCCGCCGTGCCCGACAGGATCATGATGGGGGTGTTGATCTTGGCAACGCGCAGCTGGCGCAGGACGTCCAGACCGGACATGTCGGGCAGGTTCAGGTCGAGCAGGATCAGGTCGTAGTCATAGATCTTGCCGAGGTCGATGCCCTCTTCCCCCAGATCCGTCGTGTAGACGTTGAAGCCCTCCGACTTCAGCATCAGCTCGATGCTCTGCGCTGTCGCGCTGTCGTCCTCAATCAACAAAACCCGCATTAGCCCCTCCCGCTGGCGCTCGCGCCCTTTTGGCGCACCCACTACGAGCGCGGAATCCGAAATCCGACCCTCCACGACGGTAAGCGGAGAGTTACTTAAACTTTGTTAATCGTGAAACGCTCAAATCGAATCGCTGGCGCAGATCGGACCTTACATCAAGCAAATCCCGTAAGCCCCTGATTCCCAACGATTCAGCTTCGAACCCATGCTTGAATCGTGAGGTGCTTCGCCGGGTGCCGCAAGAGTCCCGCAAATAAAAAAACACCACTTTCAAAAACTTTTTTCGTTCACATCCGCGGCAGAAGTCGCGCGCGGGCAGGGCCGCCTAGCCGTCGAGATCTTCGGCGAGGATCGCCATTTCGAACAGGAAGGAGCCGTCGTCATCCTCGTCCTGATAGACCACACCGACGAACTCGTCGCCGATATAGGCCTCGGCGGAATCCTTTTGCCGGGGGCGCGGCTTCAGGTTCAGGTTGGGGGTCCCGAAGGTGCGCTTGAGGTGGGCTTCGATCTTCTTGATGTCTTTGTCGTTCACGAGACCGCAGCTCCAGATGTCTTGTTTCCGCCGGCGCGAAGCAGGCCCGACTCCTTTAGAGCCTAAAGTCCGGGAACGGAAGCGGGACGGGCGGCAAAATCCCCAAGCGTCCGGGGACGACGCCGGAACCCCGGATCAGATGACGTAGTCGTAGGCGGCGTCGACCAGGGTCTGGTCCATGTTGGCGGCAGGATCGGGTCCGGCCGGACAATTGACCAGCCGCGCCGGCACACCGGCAGCGGTGCAGCCCGGCGGCACATCCTTCAGCACCACCGATCCCGAGGCCACCTTGGCATAGTCGCCGACGCGGATCGCACCCAGCACCTTGGCTCCGGCACCCAGCAGAACACCCTTGCCGATCTTGGGGTGGCGATCGCCGCCCTGCTTGCCCGTGCCGCCGAGGGTGACGTTCTGGAGCATGGAGACGCCCTCGTCGATCGTGGCCGTCTCGCCGATGACGATCCCCGTTCCGTGGTCCAGAAAGGCCCCCTTGCCGATGGGCACGGCGGGATGAATGTCCACCTGGCAGAGCTCCGACGCCCGGCTCTGCACGTGAAAGGCCAGGGTCTCGCGTCCGTCCTGCCAAAGGGCATAGGCGAGGCGATGCGACTGCAGGGCCAGGAACCCCTTGAAGAACAGGAAGGGCTGCAGATAGCCCCGGGCGGCCGCGTCACGGTCATAGACGGCTTGCATGTCCGCCTCCACCGCCTCGATCACCGTCGGGTCTGCGGCATAGACCCCCATGGCCAGGTCCCGAAGGCACAGAGCTCCCACGTCGGGTTCGCCCATCTTGCGGCCGAGTTGATAGGCCAGGGCCGAGGCGAGGTCGTCATGGGACAGGATCACGGCATTGAGCATGCTGGTCAGCATGGGCTCGACCCGGGCGGCGGCTTCGGCCTCGGCCCGCAGCTTGTGGAACACCACTTCCGTGGCCCGCGCCAGTGTCCGCTCGTGCTGGGTCATGACCGGCCTCCCGTGTCGGTGTATCCGGAGACGGTCGTGTCCCCGGGGCCCGGTTCCGGCGCGAGCAGCACCGACGCCAGGTCGGGCGACAGCTCGCCCGTGACAGCCATATGGTGCAATCTTAGCAGAGCTGCCACCGTAATGGAGTCCTGAATGCGCCCGTCCACGGCGGCCGCCAGGGCCTCCCGGAACGGCACCCGGGCCGGGGTCAGCGCTTCCGTGGGATCCGGGTCGACCGGTGCCGGGCTGAGACCGGTGGCCAGGAACACCTCGCAGAGCTCGTCGGACGAGGAATTGGACATCTGCATCACCAGGACCCGCTGCCAGTCCTGCGCCTCGAGCCCGACCTCCTCCCGCAGTTCCCGCTGGGCACCGGCAAGGGCCGCCTCCCCCTTCGGCACGCCCCCCTCGGGCAGCTCCCAGCTGTAGCTGCCGAAGGGAAAGCGCCACTGCCCCACCAGCATGATGTCGCCGTTGGGGAACAGGGGAATGGCCCCGACAGCGAGGTTCTTCTGGTGGTGCACCCAGTAGGCGGCCGCCAGCCCGGTGGGTGCCACCGCCGCATAGGCGTCGACGGCGAAATAGGGATTGTCATGCAGCCGCTCGGGCGGGCCGGCCGTCCAGCCGGTGCCATGCGCCCGCAGCCACCCGGGTCCCGGCCGTTCGTCAGGGTCGCGCATCGGACCATCCCCTCGATTGCACCTCGCCTCTATAGACGATATGCCGCCGCTCCAAAGCCCCGTTCGCGGCGTCTCTTCATGAGGTCCGGCCTTGTCCGCAAAGCTTCCGATCCCCGAACTGGGCGTCCCCCTGCCGACGGTACCATCCGACGAGATGCTGGACCGTCTGGCGACCCGGCGCTCTGCCTCCGCCCCGCTGCTGACCGCCCCGGGACCCGACGACGCCCAGCTGCAGGACCTGCTGCAGATCGCGGCCCGGGCCCCGGATCATGGGAAGCTGTTCCCGTGGCGGTTCATCATCCTGCGTGGCGCACCCAAGGCGGCGTTCGCCGAACGCCTGCGCCGACTGGCCGACCGGCAGCCGGACGCGGACAAGGCCCGCGCAGCGCTTCGCAAGCTGGAAGCCCCTCCGGTGGCGGTGGCGGTGGTCTCCAGCCCCAGGCCCGGCGCCATTCCCGCCTGGGAGCAGGAGCTGTCCGCCGGGTCGGTGTGCACCCTGCTCCTGCTGGCCGCCCAGGCCATGGGCTTCGGTGCCAACTGGATCACCGACTGGTACAGTTATGACCCGGCAGCCGCCGAAGCGCTCGGCCTTTCGGCAAACGAGCGGGTGGCGGGTTTTGTGTATCTCGGAACGTCCACCGAACCGCCGCTCGAGCGCGTGCGGCCGGATGTCGCGAGCCTGACCACCGTCTGGGAGGGCTGAGCCGCCTCAGCCCGCCCGGCGGCGGGACGATGCCGCCGTCGCCCGGGGCGCGCCGGCCGCCAGGGACTCGGCCGCGATCTTCAGCAGGGCCGCATGATCGGCCAGGGGAGCGGGACGCCCGAACAGATAGCCCTGGATCACGGCGCAGGATTCCGCCCGCAGGAAGGCGAGCTGCGCCTCGGTCTCCACCCCCTCGGCCACCACCGGAATGGCCAGACCCCGGCCGATCCCCAGCACCGCCCGCACGATCACGGTGGACCGCTCGAGCTGGCCGATCCCCTGGACGAAGCTCTTGTCGATCTTGATCTTGTCGAAGGGGAAGGACTGGAGCGTCGACAGGGACGAAAAGCCGGTTCCGAAGTCGTCCATGGCCACGCCGACGCCCATGGCCTTGATCTGGCGCAGCGTGTCCAGCGCCCCCTGATAGTTGCGGAAAAGGGCACTTTCCGTCACCTCGAGCTCCAGCCGTCCGGCCGCAAGGCCCGTCTCGGTGAGGATCTCGCGCACACGGTCGGCCAGCCGGGCATCACTGAGCTGGATCGGCGACAGGTTCACCGCAATGGTCATGTCTGACGGCCAGCGGGCAGCGGCCGTGCAGGCCTCGCGCAGCACCCACTCTCCCAACTCGACGATCAGGCCCTGCTCCTCCGCGATCGGAATGAACAGGTCGGGCGGCACCAGCCCGCGGTCGGGGTGGCGCCAGCGGACGAGGGCCTCGAAGCCACAGAGGATCCCCGTCTGGGTCTGCCCCTGGGGCTGATAGTAGACCACGAGCTCCTGGTTCTTGATGGCGTCCCGCAGATCCCGGGCCAGGTTGCGGCGTTCGCGGACCGTATTGTCGGTGGCGTATTCAAAGAAGCAGAAGGTCTGACGACCGGACGCCTTGGCCCGCTGCAGGGCGGTGTCGGCATTGATCAGCAGGGTGTCCACATCCGTCCCGTTGTCCGGGAACAGGCTGATACCCATGCAGGCGCTGGGCGAGATCGGGGTCCCGGCCCAGTCCACCGGGCGGCGGATCTCGGTCTGAAGGGACTGAAGCCACTGGGCGAGCCCGAACGCTGTATCGTCTTCCGGCAGGAACACCACCAGCACGAACTCGTCACCACCATAGCGGGCCACGAAGGATGGCTCGTGGAGATGGTGCGAGAACCGCTGCCCCAGCTCGGCCAGCACCGCATCCCCGGCCGCCTCGCCGTGGAGGTCGTTGACGTCCTTGAAGCCATCGAGATTGACACAGATGACCGCAAACCGTTCGCGGGCGCGCTTGGCCCGCTCGACGCAAGCCGTGAGGCGGGCATGCATGGCCTTGCGGTTGGGCAGGTCCGTCAGGGTGTCGTGTTCCGCCAGATGGTGGATCCGGCGTTCCGCTGCGCGCTCTTCCCGCAGATCGTGAAGGGTCACGATCACATGTTCGGAACCCCCTCCGGCACCCGGCTCCTCCGCGAGGAAGACCTCCACCGGAATCGGCGGCAGGGCCGCATCCGCGGGCTGCAGCCAGCCCTCCCGGCACTCGTCACCGGCCACGGCCGTCTCGAGGGTCAGGAAACGCGCAAAAAGTTCCTCGCCCAGCAGGTCGCCCGCCTCCACGCCGGCCAGCTTGCAGAAGGAGACATTGGCATCGTTGATCCGGCCGGCGCGCACGATGACGATCCCCTCCCGGGCCGCATCGGCCAGTCGGCGCAGGCGCATCAGCGCCACGACCGACTGGGCGTCATGGATATAGGCCGCGCCGACGCCGCCGGTCAGCATCATCCCCGCCAGCAGGATGACCACGAACAGCAGCGACACGGGATGGATCAGGCCGGCCATCGAGATGCCGGACACCGGCGTGACGCTCATGGCCGACAGGGTCAGGAAGTGGGCCGAAATCACCGCCACTGTCAGCAGGGCCGCCCCGGCCACCTGACGCTCGAGGGTCCGGGCCCGGCCGGTGGCCAGAAGGGCGCCGTGCACGCCCAGCAGATTGACCGCCATGGCGGTCCAGACGGTGGAGGGCTCCCATTCGACCCGGCCCGCCAGATGATAGGCTCCGAACACCAGCGCCTGGTTCAGACCGATGGTGAGGGCCAGCATCATGCTGCCCGCCAGCCCCCGGGTGCGGTCGGTTGCGGTCCAGCCGATGACGAGGGCGAGGGTTGCGCCGGCGACGGAGGCCAGCAGCCCTGACAGGGCCAGGAGCGGATCAATCCCCACGTCGATCCCGGGACGGTGCGCGATCAGCACGATGCACTGGGTCGCCCAGACCGCCACTCCAGCCTCCAGGCCCGCGAGGAAGATCCAGCTGGCGCGGACCAGACCGGCGGAATGGCGCATGCGCGACCGCAGCCGGAACACGCACAGACAGACCGCAAAGCACAGCGAAACGCCGAGCACCATCAGGGCCGCGTCTGTATGTGCAATCAGCGTCATGACCGAATCCAACAGGGCTCCCCCGCCTTTGGCATCGGACACCCTACTCGGGTCGCACTTAATTTCCGGTCAATTTCAAGTTATTAATCAATTATTTATTGTCGAAGCGGTGTTAATTCCGCCTTAATCGGTCGAATATTGAAGCCATTCAAAATAAATAGCGCCGAATGCGGCACTCATTGCTTGCTCACATCAAACGGCGTGCCCTTCCGCGCGCAGCAGCTCGATCAGCCAGCCGACAGCCGGGTGACTGCCCTGGTCGCGCCGCCACAGGGCACAGACATCGATCGGATGCGTCTCGTAGGGTGGCGGCTTGATCACCAGGGAGAAGGCCGGGCCGAAATGCCGGGCCATCCGCAGGGGCGCCAGCGCCAGGATGTCGGTCTCGGCCGCGATCGCGAGCGCGGTGATGCTGTCCGGTGCGGTCATGCCCGTCACCTCCGTGCGCCCGGCCCGGGACATGGCCCCGAGATAGGCCCCGTCGTCGTCCCAGATGACCCGGCGCTCAAGCCCGTTG
>DAINBM010000092.1:0-7983 GCA_036732965.1 Caulobacteraceae bacterium
GGGGGGGGGGGTGTTGGGGGTTTGGGTTTGGACGTTCTCAGAGATTTGCCATCCAACATCGATGCCGCGTCCTTGACGGCAATCCTCGTCATCCTGGGCTTCTCGGGTCTGATGAGCGGGTTGTCCGGTTTCGGCTTTTCCGCGGTCGGTGCGCTGTGCCTCGCGCTGCTACCCCCAAAGCTGGGTGTGCCGCTGCTGATGACCCTCTCCACGGCCAACCAGCTGATGTCGCTGGGTCAGCTCAAGGCGGACATGCGCCCGCTGAAGGCATGGTGGCCCGACGGTCCGGGCCCGTATCTGCTGGGCGGCGTGGTCGGCGTGCCCATCGGCCTGTGCATCCTGCAGTCGATGCCCACGCCGAGCCTGATGTTGGTCTTCGGTGCGTTCCTGGTGGGCTATGCCGCCTATTCCCTGCTGAAGCCCGAGGGACTGAAGATCGCCTTGGCCGGCTGGAAGCCGTCGGTGGCCGTCGGCATGGCGGGTGGGGTCATCGGCGGCTTCACGGCGTTTCCGGGGGCGGCCGTGGTGGTCTGGACCGGTCTGCACCGCATGGCCAAGCAGGATGCGCGCTCCATCGTTCAGCCCTACATCCTGGTGCTTCAGGTCATGTCCCTCGCCATGCTGGCGGTGCAGCATCCGCAGACCTTCAGTCCGACCTTCTGGACGCTGCTGGCGGTGACCGTGCCGGTGGTCCTGCCGGGCACCCTGCTGGGGGTGCGCCTGTACAAGAGCCTGTCGGACATCAACTTCCGCCGCATCGCCTTCATGATGCTCGGGGTCTCCGGCTTTGGCCTGCTGATGAAGGCTGCCTCGGCCCTGTCTGTCCTCGCCCTGATCTCCAGGACGGTCCATCACGGCTGAGGCAGGGGCCCGGCTCCGTCGCGCCAGTGCTCCAGGGCCGGGCCCAGGGCCTCGGCCAGGGGGGCGAGCCGGGTCTCGTAACGCCGCCACTGGTCGAGCCCGTCGCGGAAGATCGGCCGCCGCACCTGTTCGGAACTGACCGTCCGCACAGCCCGGGGATTGCGATGGAATTCCAGACAGTCCGGCTCGAAGTCCAGACCACAGGCGGCAAGCAGCCGGCGGACCTCGCCCTCGGTATCCTCCACCAGATCCTCGTAGATCACCCGGTGAACCGCGCCGGGGGCGGCGGTATCGAAATGCCGCATGAGATCGACATAGAGACGATAATAGGCCCCCAGATCTCCGAGGTCGTAGGAGAAGTCCTGACCCTGCGCAAAGTGCTGCTTGAAGGCGGAGAAACAGGCCCCCATGGGGTGGCGCCGGGCGTCGATGATCGTGGCTCGGGGCAGGATCAGCCGGATGAAGCCCACATGCTGGAAATTGTTGGGCATCTTGTCGATGAACAGGGGGCGGGCCATCACCCGGTGTACCCGGGTGCGGGCGATGTAGTCCTCGCCCAGGGCCTTCAGCCGGGCCGGTGGCAGATCCGCCAGCAGGTCCGGATAGGCGGCACCCTGGACGGCCCGCATCAGGTCCTGGACCATGTGGTTGATGTCCGGCAGCTCCATGGTGCCCTCCACCCGGGAGTGGCTGGCCAGGATCTGCTCCACAAGGGTGGAGCCGGAGCGGGGCAGGCCGATGATGAAGATCGGCGCCGCGTCGTCCGATCCGGCGTCCTGCCGTTCCGCCAGCATCTCTGCGGTGAACAGCTGGCGGCTGCGGGCCACGAGCCTTGCCAGATCATCGATGCGGTATGGTGATTGCGCCCGGCGCAGGGCCGCGCCCCTGGCAAAGTGCGAGAAGGCCTCGTCGAACCGGCCGCCGTCCTCCCGCGCCTTGCCCAGGGCATAGTGCAGATGGATCCGGTCGTCGTCCGCCAGGGTCGGGGTGTCGGCCATGCGGGCGATGGCGTCTTCCTCGGCCGGTGTGAACTTGACGACCTTGAGATTGGCGAGACTCCAGTAGGCCTCGCCGAGGCCCGGGGCCAGGACAATGCTCCTGCGATAGGCGGCCACGGCCTCGTCCTGACGCCCCACGGCGCGCAGGGAGTGGCCATAGTTCAACCAGATCTTCGGCTGGCGCCCGTAGGTGGCCAGCAGGTCTTCATAGATCCGGTTGACCGCTTCATGGTCGCCGATCAGGGCGAGGCACGCCGCCTGCAGGTTGCGATAGGCGGGATGGGTCGCGTCATGCTCGAGCAGGCGGTTGATCTGCACCAGACCCTCGGGGGCCTTCTGCTGCAGGAACAGGGCATTGGCGAGGTTGAAGCGCAGCGCCCGGCTGTCCGGGGACCGCTCGAGCGCGTGGGCGAACAGGATCTCCGCGTCGCTCCAGCGGCCCTGACGCAGATAGACCCCGCCCAGCAGGCCGAACGCGTCCGGGTCGCCGGGGGCGTGCTGCAGGTGGGCCCGCAGCCGGTCCGCCGCTTCGACCAGCCGCCCATGGCGGATGTCCAGCGCGGCCGGCTTCAGGGCCGGGGCGGTGACCGACGCCCGCGCAAATTCCAGGAAGGCCGCATCCGCGCCCTCCGCATCCCCCTCGAGGAACAGCAGGTCGCCCAGGGCGCGCCAGGCCTCGGCCAGGTCCGGATTGAGGGCCACCGCCCGGCGCAGGGCGTCAGCCGCCGCGATGCGATCGTCAAGGCCGAGATGGATCATGCCCAACTCGTATTGGGTGTTGGCGGCCCGGGGAAAGGCCCGGGCGAGGGGCGCGACGGTGGCCAGGGCCGGACGCCACTGTCCCTGTCGTCGGAGGGCCGAGCCGAGGATGAGCAACAGGCGCGGATCCTGCGGTGCCGCCTGCAGGAGACGCCGGGCCTCGGCCTCCGCTCCGCGGGGATCGGTCGCCAGCCGCGCCGCCGCCTGCACCACGCGGGCGGCGAAGGCGTCGGCGGGGGCTCCGGTCTGGCTCATGGATCAGGTCCTTGAAGGGGACGGGGCATGAAAGCAGATGGCGGACACCTGCGGAAGGGACAGGGCGTTCACACGCCCCGCCCTTCGACGGGTGCCCGCCAAGGGGGCGTTCCAGACTGGCGGCCCCTGCGGGCCATCCGGCCGGATCTGCATCCGGCCGGCCCGGTATCCTACCAGCTGTAGGTCACGCGGCCGTAGTAGTAGCCGCCGTTGATCCCGTAGGGCGAGAAGCCCGCCGGTTCGTTGTAGACATTGCTGTTGCCGTCCGCCGAGCGGTAGGCCCCGGCGGCACCCGACGCCGGATCGTACAGGGTGGGCATGTGCGGCGGCTTCTTGTCGAAGACGTTGTTCGCACCGATGCTGACGCGGATCGCGCTCGAGACCTTGTAGGTCACGTCGAGGTCCGTGATGCCGGTGGTCGGGACCCGCAGGTTGGTCGCCCCCGCCCCGCTGCCCAGGGTGTTGAAGCTGTAGAGCGCCGAGGTCGGCCCATAGACCGTCTCGCGGAGCGTCACCGCCCACTGCCCCTTGGTCCAGTAGGCCCCGGCGACGATCTTCTCCTTCGGCGTGGCCTTGGTCAGGATGCTGACGGCGTTGGGCGTCAGGATCGCGGTCTGGCCGTAGTCGGTGTTCACGTCCACCGCCGGCAGCGGGTAGGACTTGGTGATCTTCGTCTCGTTCAGGTTGAGGCCCAGGGACCAGTCCACGTGCCCGAAGTCCCCGAAGTCCGACGCGTAGTTCGCCGTCATTTCGAGGCCCTTGGTCTCGGTGTCGACCCCGTTGGTGAACAGGTTGATGCCGGCATAGGTGATGCCGGAGTCCAGCTTGCCGCCGTTCAGGTGGTTGGAGATGGCATCGAGCACCGGCTGGGAGACGACCGTCCCGCTCAGGCCGACCAGGTTGCCGCTGCCCACGATGCGCTTCTTGATCTTGATGTCATAGGCATCGAGGGTGACCTGCAGGCCGTCGAACAGGTGCGCGACAAAGCCGCCGCTGAAGTTGGTCGACTTTTCCGGCTGCAGCGGATTGAAGCCCGCCACCTTGGCAGCGGCCGAGTTGGGCGGCAGCTGCACGAAGGCGAAGTTCGGGGCCACGTTCGTGCCGGAATAGAATTCCTCCGCCAGGGTCGGAGCCCGCAGCCCGGTGGAGATCGTCCCGCGCAGGGCGAAGGACGGGTTGAAGTCGTAACGCCCCGTCAGCTTGCCCACCGTGGTGTCGGCGAAGTCGCTGTAGTGTTCGAAGCGCATGGCCGCATCGAGATGCAGCGCCTTCACCGGATTGACGGCAAAATCGGCATAGACGCCGAGGTTGTCACGGGTGTGGTTTCCCGCGTCGCTGGGCTGATAGCCCGGGAACGACTGGGCACCCGCCCCGAAGTAGGAATTCGGCTCGCCGGCGGTGATGGCGAACTCCTCGTGACGGGTCTCAACCCCGAGGGCGACGTTCAGCGGCGAGGCGAGGCCCACTTCGAACGAGCGGTCGATGTCCAGCGTGTTGGTCCACTGGCTGGTGGTGTAGGACCCGTCGCGGAAGGTGCGCTGCGGTGCCAGCGGGGTGGCCGAGGCGGCCTGCAGCACCGGGAACAGGTCGGCATTGGCCGAGTTCAGGGTCTCGACCCCGTCATGGTCGCGGCCATAGCTGGTGGACAGGTCCCAGTTCCAGCCGTTGAAGACCCCCTTCAGGCCGGCGGTGAGGGAGTAGTCATCCTCGAAGATGCCCTCCCGCGGGCTGAAGCCCAGGGGCAGCGGATAAACCGTGGTGCCGCCGCTGGTCACACCGCTGACCTTCACCGGGTTGCGGTAGTTCTCGAAGGCCGAGGCGGTGCGGTGGCTCACATTGCCGAACGCGTAGCCCGACAGGGTGGGGCTGAACTCGTAGCCTGAATTGAAGAACAGGTTGTAGATGCGGTAGGTCGGGTCGCCATAGATGTTGTTGATCTTCGGCGAGCCCGGGGTCTTCTGCACGCCCGTGGCCACGAGCGGACCCTGGACCGGGCCGAACTCCGCGGTCGGGTCGTTCAGGTCGGTGCGCAGGGTGCCGTTCGGGTTGAAGAACCTGGCATCAGCGCCGCCCTGGCGGCTGAAGCCGTGGAACTTTCCGTCGAGGGTGATGTTGACGAAGCCCTTGCCGCCCAGGTCGAAGCCCTGGTTCAGGCTGGCGGCGGCGGTCTTGCCGTCGCTCTCGAAATACTGGCCGCCGGTGGCGGTCAGGCTGCCGCCGGAGGCATTCTTCTTCAGGATGATGTTGACCACGCCGGCAATGGCGTCGGTGCCATACTGGGCGGCGGCTCCGTCCTGCAGCACTTCGATATGGTCGATGGCGCCGACGGGGATGAAGCTGAGGTCCGTGGTGGCCGCGCCCTGGTAGGCGCTGCCGGTGTCGACCGCGAGATTGGCCGTGGTGTGGCGACGCTTGCCGTTGACCAGCACCAGGGTGTCATTGGGGTTCAGACCCCGCAGGGCGGCCGACAGGGTGAGGGCGGCGGTGTCCGCGCCGTACCCTTGCGCGTTGAACGACGGCAGGGTCTGGGACAGAGCCTGCATCAGGTCCGGCTGGCCCACGCGCTTCAGGGCGTCGGCACCCACGACCTGCACCGGAGCGGCGCTGTCCGCGGCCTTCACGCCTGTGACGCGGGTGCCCGTGACGATCACCGCGGACACATCGGTCGGTGCCGGTGCGTCGGCGGCCTGTGCGGCCGCGGCCATCATGGCGACCGCCAGGGCCACGGTGGAGACCCCTGCAAACTTCTTCATGGAGTGAACCTTCTTGGTTGTCATGTGCGTGTCAAATTCCGAACGTGTGTTGTACGCGCCCGCTGCCCGCGTGCGTCACGAGATTTTGGTGAATGGCATTCAGTTGGATTGAACCGGCCGTTCTGATGTATTGTTACAACAGTCGATCATGGCTCCGGTCCGGGGTGCGCTAATCGCGGGCGGATGAATCGGCGTGTGTATTCTGCCTCATTCATGAAAAGATCCGATTTAACGGAGACGCGACTTGATACGGGCGAATTTGCCCCTGACCTAGCTGATCGGGAGCGGCTTCAACTGGCAAATCGTGAGTCGACGCAAATCCGTCACTGACCGGCCGGGCGACCAGAACTGATCTGTCACGATGACGAACAGGAACCCCGAACCGGTGGCCGACCGCAATCGCCGGATCGGACCATGACGGATTCATGGCGCGCCTGACCCGAATGCGGGCATTTCCGCCAGGGTTTTGACCGCAGATGCCCAGGATCTGTGCAGATCCCGGGCAGTCCGGTCGAGGGGCGTGATCCGGGGATCAGGGCGGGTCGGGTCTATTTCCGTCGGGGCGCGAGGATGGCGTCGAGGGCGGCGTCAACGGGCACGATCTTCTCGAGCCGCGGATAGCGCAGCCCATCGTGATAGTCGATGCGGACCGTCCGGAAGTGGTCGTTGATCTTCACCAGCAGTTCCACGGCCGGTCCCGTGCCCTTGGCGAGGCGCACGGCGTCCTTCAGGTCCTCGGAATTGTAGGTCAGGCCGTTGACGGCCACGATCTGGGTGTCGGCGGTCAGCCCGGCACGGAAGGCCGGGCTGTCCCAGATCACCTCGCCAAGCTGGCCGTCCCGATTCACCGACAGGCCGAGGGAGAAGGTCAGGTCCGTCACCTTGCGGCGGGTCTCGGCGGCCCGGAAATACTCGGTGGGGGAGGGCGTGAACACCAGCCGGTAGCCGCCGCGGGTGATGCCGTCCAGCGGGGCGCCGGGGCCGTGACCGAGCAGTCGCGCATTCAGGAAGCCCGCCCAGTCATAGGGCTCGATCCCGTTCAGGGTCCGGACCACCGTATCGAAGTCGTAGGTCACCGGGACGTGACTGCCGCTGTTCACGCCGAAGAAGGCCCTCGCGAAGTCGTCAAGGGAGCGCTTGCCGCCGGACCGCTGCCGGATCAGCGTGTCGGCGTCCAGCCAGATCAGCTGGCCCTCCGAATAATAGTCCTCGCTCCGCTGCCAGCTGAGCCAGGACAGGGGCCGACGCTGGGCGATGATCGGGTCGTTGGTGGTGTCTTCCATGGCCCGCCAGCTGCGGCCGACGCGAGCGTCATAGACCGCCGCGGTCATGGCGATGGCGTCCAGGGCCTGCTGCTGGGTCAGAAGGCCGGACCGGGCCGCCAGCACATAGCCCCAGTACTGGGTCTGACCCTCATAGACCCACAGCAGGCTGCCGCGCATGGGCACGTTGAAGGTGGGGGTCCACAGGTCCGCGGGGCGGCGGAACTTGCCGTCCCAGGAGTGGGTGAATTCGTGGGCGAGCAGGTCCCGACCGGCCACGGTCTTGTCCCAGTCCGCAAAATACTTGGGCGTGGTGCCGTCTTCCGACGATTGATGATGTTCCAGCCCGTTGCCGCCCATCTTGTCCGACAGGGACAGGAGGAAGTCGTAGTGGTCGTAGTGGTGCGAGCCGAACAGCCGGTAGGCCTGCTGGACCAGCTCCCTGTGCGGCGCGATCTGTTCGGGGGTCATCTCCAGTTCGTCCGGCCGGTCGGCAATCACGTCCAGCCGCACGGGAACCGGCCCGCCGGGATCGAGCTCCACCTGCCGATAATAACGACCGGCGATCAGCGGGCTGTCGACAAGGGTCTCGAAGGTCGTGGGACGGAACTGGACCGTGCCGCCACTCTCCCGTTCCGTGTCCAGGGCCGTGGCATACTTCCAGCCTTCGGGCAGGCGGATCGAGGCCTTGACCGGAATGTCCCGCGTGAACCACCCCGCGGGATAGAGGGCAAGGGCATTCCACTGGGCGTTCAGCATCTCCGGCGTCATCACCACGCGGCCTTCCCGGGTGGAGACGGGTGACAGGAACTGGAAGCGCAGCTGCAGGGCCTTCGCTCCGGCCGGTGGGGTCACATGAAAGGCAAAGACATCCACCGGGTCCCGGGTCCACTCCACAGGCGTGCCGTCCGCGGTGATCTCGAGCCCGGCCAGCTTGTCGACCGGGCCTGAGGGCGCGTGGTTGCCCGGCAGCCAGCGGGGATAGGTCAGCACCACCGCACCCGGTGCCGCGAGGGGCACCGTCTCGCGTACCGAGAAGATCCCGTGGGTCAGGTCCGTGGCATCCACCTCGACCTGAAGTTCGCCGGGATAGGG
>DAINBM010000093.1:0-7966 GCA_036732965.1 Caulobacteraceae bacterium
CGAGAAGATGTCCAAGTCCAAGCGCAACGTGGTGGCCCCCGAGGACATCTTCGAGCAGTACGGGGTCGATGCGGCCCGCCTGTTCGTCCTGTCCGACAGTCCGCCGGAACGGGATGTGCAGTGGTCCACGGCCGGGGTCGAGGGTGCCTGGCGCCTGATCCAGCGGATCTGGGCCGAGTTCGACGCCCAGCCGGACACGCCGGTGGGGGCACCGGACCTGTCCGAGGACGGTCTCGCCCTGCGCCGCGCCGCCCACCAGCTGGCCCAGCAGATCACCGAGGGGCTGGAGACCTTCCGCTTCAACCTCGCGGTGGCCCGGATGCACGAGATGATGGGCGTGCTCAAGGCCCATCCGGCGGCCGGTGCCTCTCCGGCGCGGCTGGCCGCCCGGCATGAGGCCCTGTCGATCCTTGCCCGCCTGGTCGCACCCTTCATGCCGCACCTGGCCGAGGAATGCTGGGCGCGTCTGGGCCAGACCGGACTGGTCGCCGAGGCCCCGTGGCCGAAGGCGGACCCGTCCCTGTTTGCGCAGGACGAGGCGGTTCTGGCGGTTCAGGTCAACGGCAAGCGCCGGGCGGAGATCCGCGCACCGAAGGGGGCCGCCGAAGCGGATGTGGAGGCGATTGCCCTCGCCGACGCGGATGTTCAGCGTCATATTGCCGGTCAGACCGTGCGCAAGGTGGTCGTCGTCCGGGACCGGATCGTCAATATCGTCGTCAGCTGATCCGTCAGCTCCGGCGGATTGCAGGGAAGAGGAAACGCGCATGTTTGCGAAGGCCACGGCCGTCCCGAGACGCGGACTGCTTCTCGGCGCACTGGTGAGCGTGCTGGGCCTGACCGGGTGCGGGTTCACGCCGATGTATGCCCAGTCGGGCACGGGCGGTGCGCTGGATGATGTCTCGGTCCAGCTGTCCGAACACAGCCGCGGCGGGTTCCTGCTGCAGCAGCGCCTGAACGACGCCTTCGGCCGCCATGACGATCACGGCTCATGGACGCTGATGGTGGATCCGTCGAGCCGGCGCACGCCCCGGGGTCTGCGGGTCAACAACGTGGCCAGCCGTTACGAGATCACCATGACGGTGAACTTCGAGCTTCGTGATGCGGCGACCGGCAAGGTGGCCCTGAAGGACCAGGTCCAGGCCATGGCCACCTATGACTCCGCCGACCAGCCCTATGCCGGTCTCGCGGCGGAGCAGGACGGCGAGGCCCGGGTCGCCGCCCAGGCGGCGGACCTTCTGCGGCTGCGGCTGCTGCGCTATTTCGCCGCCCGCCCCGCGCCCTGACGGCCGCGCCCCGTGATCCTGTCCAAGCGGCCCGAGGTCGACCGGTTTCTGGGGCATCCGCCGCCGGACATCCGGGCCTGCCTGCTCCATGGCCGGGACCGCGGCGGGGTGCGGGAACGGGCGGACGGGCTCGCACGGCGCCTCGTGCCGAACATCGATGATCCGTTCGACGTCTCCCTCCTCACCGAGACCGACCTCGATCAGGACGGCGGGCGGCTGATGGACGAGCTGGCGGCCCTGTCCATGATGGGCGGGCGCCGCCTGGTGCGGCTGAAGCTGACCGGCGACAAGGCCGGCCCGGTCCGGATCGCGACCGAGGCCCTGAAGGCGCATCTGGAGGGCCAGCTCAATCCCGAGGCCTTCCTCCTCATCGAGGCCGCGGCGCTGGACCGCAGCTCGCCCCTGCGCAAGGCCGCGGAAGCCGGCAAGCTGGCCGCTGCCATCGCCGTCTACGAGGACGAGGTGGGGGACGTCTCCCGTCTGGTGCGCGAGGCCCTGGCGGCGGACAAGGTGGGGCTGACGGCGGACGCCCTGGAGATGTTCGTCAGCCGCCTGCCCAAGGAGCGGGGCGTCATGCGCCAGGAGATCGAGCGGTTGGTGCTGTATCTCGGTCCCGGCAGCGGCGTGACGGCCCAGGCGGCGGATCTCCAGGACCATCTGGGCGTCGAGCCGGAAGCCTCGCTCTTCGATGCGGCCAACGACGCCTTCGGGGGACGGGTGGCCGAGGCCCAGAGCGGCCTGCGCCGGGCCCGGGCGGAGGGCGAGGGCGGACCGGCCGCCGTCCGTGCCATGGGCCAGCACCTGATGCGCCTGCGCCGCGCCCTGACCCTCGTCGGCACCGGAATGGGCCCGCAGGAGGCGGCCAAGGCCGTCGGTGTCTTCTGGAAGCAGGAGCGGGAGTTCCTGCGCCAGCTCCGCGCCTGGCGGCTCGCCGATCTCGATGCCCTCCAGCCGGACGTTCTGGAGGCCGACCGCCAGTGCAAGACCACCGGCTATCCCGACGGTCTGATCTCGGAACGGCTGGCCCTGAACATCGCCGGCCGCGCCCGGCGCCGCGGGCTCTAGGGACTCAAGGGCCTGTCCCCGTGGGTCTCGATGCGCATCCGGGGCCACGTCGCTGTGACCACGGCCCCGTTCGGGCGGCGGTTGTGCGCCTCCACCCGGGCACCGGACCGTTCCAGCAGGGTCTTGGCGATGAAGAAGCCCAGCCCCAGCCCCTGGTGGTTGGAGCGGGAGTTCTGCCCCTCGCCGCGGGTGGTCAGGTAGGGCTCCCCCAGCCGGGCCAGCACATCGGCGGCAAATCCTGGACCGTCGTCGCGGATCTCGATGCGCAGGGTCGCCGCATCGATCACCGCGTGAAGGGCCACCTCCGTTCCGGCGAAGTCGGCGGCGTTCTCCACCAGGGACGACAGTCCGTGGAGCATCTCCGGCAGGCGGCGAACCTCCAGCGGCGGCCCGCCCTCGACCGCGCAGCTCAGGCGGATGCCGCCGCCCCGGTAGGGCTCGGCCACCTCCTCCAGCAGGTGGATGACGGCCAGCCGGGCATGGTGCGCGTCCTCGGCTTCGGGTGATCGGGACAGGCGCATCAGGATCTCCCGACAGCGCTGGCTCTGGTCTGCCAGCAACTGCAGATCCTCGCGCAGGGGCGAGGGCGCCGGATGATCCCGGAGCAGTTCCTTCGTCACCACCTGCAGGGTGGCCAGCGGGGTGCCGAGCTCGTGGGCGGCGGCGGCGGCCAGCCCGCCGAGGGCGGACAGGCGCTGCTCCCGGGCCAGCACGGCCTGGGTGGTGGCCAGGGCCAGCTCCATCCGGCCGGCTTCCGCCGACACCTGCCAGGCATAGGCGGCGTTGAAGCCGATGCCCGACACCGTGGCCGCCCACATGCCGAACCGGTACAGCCAGGGGGTCTCGAAGGCCTGCCCCGGAAACCAGGGCAGGGGCAGGGCGAAGAAGAACAGGGCGGTGACGCAGACGGCGGACAACAGGCCCAGCGCCGCGGCATTGCGGGCCGGCAGGGTCGCGGCGGCCACGGTCACCGGGGCCACCAGCATCAGGATGAAGGGGTTGGCGAGCCCCCCGGTCAGGCCGATCAGGACCGACATCTCGATCAGGTCGAAGCTGAGCTGGAACACCGACTCCCACCGCCCCGTCAGCCGTCCGGCGGGGGAGGCCAGCTCCAGGGACAGGTTCATCCAGGCGGTCAGGGCGATGACCACCAGGCATGAACCGAGGGGCAGGGTGAAATGCAGGCCCAGCGACACCCAGAGCACGGTGGTGAGCTGGGCGAGGATGGAGACCCAGCGCAGCACGATCAGCGTTCGCAGCCGCAGGCCACGGCGGGCATAGGCCCAGTCCCACAGATGTCCGTCGGGGATCGCCGCCGGTCGGCCGTGGTCGTCAAGCGCGCCGAACGCTTGAAGCACGGACAATCCCGGCTTAACGGTCTTCCCGCTGCGGGACGGTCCCGGCGACCGGAGGCGGCTGAAGGATCGGGTCAAGGACATGACTCAGTCTGGCCTGGGAGCCTGTTATGAAACGTTACTCCGGACTTGGAACCACGGAAACCAAAAGCGGCGGTCCGACGAAGCTGCCCCTGACCAGCCCTGTGGTGCTGTTCCTGCTGACCATGGCCCTCCTGGTGCTGGGACTGGTCGGGTGGCTGTGGATGACCCAGCCGGCACCCCGGCCGGCCGGCGGCGGTACCGCGATCGGCGGACCCTTCGTGCTGACGGACCAGAACGGGCATAGGGTGAGCGAGGCCGTGCTGAAGGGGCACTGGAGCGCGGTCTTCTTCGGCTATGTGTCCTGCCCGGACATCTGCCCCGCGACCCTGCAGACCCTGGGCAGTGCCGAGGCGAAGCTCGGTCCCGATGGTGAGCGCCTGCAGGCGGTGTTCATCTCCGTCGATCCGGCCCGGGACACGCCCGCCCAGCTGAAGGCCTGGCTCGATCAGCCGGGCTTTCCCAGACACGTGATCGCCCTGACCGGCTCCCCGGTGGAGATCGCCGCCGTCGCCCGGGCCTATCGGGTCTATTATGCCAAGGAAAACAAGGACAAGGACTATCAGGTCGCGCACAGTGCGGCGATCTATCTGATGGACCCCAAAGGCGAATTTGCCGTTCCCCTGTCCTATGAGCAGGGCCCGGCCAAGCTGGCGGACGACATCCGCAAGGCCATGCACGGGGGCTAGTTCACCGAAAAATGTGCGGGTCTGCCGGAAAATGGCAGAGGAACCGTATCGACATTACCCATTTCGCAAGTGCAGCATGCTATGGCTCATGTGCACACGATGTCATGCGGAGGCGACAGCTCGCCATGCTCTACGCCCTGAACGAGATGGGATATCACGCCGGCACGCCCATGCGGACGATGGCCCGGGCGGCGCGGGACTTCTGGGCCGCGCCCTATAATCCGGCGGCGGAGCACCCCTTCGCCCGGAACATCGCCGCGGCCACGGACCTCTTCGCCAACGTCACCCGCCGCTATGGCAAGCCGGACTGGAAGATCGACCAGACCCTGATCAACGGCCATCCGGTGCGGGTGAACACCCACACGGTCTGGTCCACGCCCTGGGTCAATCTCGTGCATTTCAGCCGGGAATCGGCGGACCTGCGCAAGGCCGGGCGGCGGACGCTGGATCCCGCCGTGCTGATCGTGGCCCCCCTGTCGGGCCACTATGCGACCCTGCTCCGCGGCACGGTGGAGGCGTTCCTGCCGGACCACGACGTCTACATCACCGACTGGGTCAATGCCCGTCAGGTCAACGTGCTGGAAGGTCGCTTCGACTTCCACGACTATGTGGACCACATCCAGGACATGCTGCGGGTTCTGGGCCCCCGGCCGCACGTGGTGGCCGTCTGCCAGCCGGGTCCGCCGGTCCTGGCCGCCGCCACCCTGATGGCAGAGGACGAGGACCCGTCCCGTCCGGCCAGCATGACCTTCATGGGCTCCCCCATCGATGCGCGCCTGTCCCCCACCGCGCCGAACCGGCTGGCGGAGGAGCGGCCCTTCGCCTGGTTCAAGTCCAACATGATCTACACCGTCCCGCCGCCGCACCCGGGGGTCGGGCGCCGGGTCTATCCGGGCTTCGTCCAGCTCTACAGCTTCATGAGCATGAACGCCCAGCGGCACCAGGACGCGCACAAGGCCTATTTCGCACATCTCGTGCAGGGCGATGGCGACCAGGCGGCCAAGCACCTGGAGTTCTACGACGAGTATCTGTCGGTCCTCGACCTGACGGAGGAGTTCTATCTCCAGACCATCGACATCGTGTTCCAGCAGCACCTGCTGCCCCGGGGCCTGCTGACCCATCGCGGGCGCGATGTACGGCCGGACGCGGTGAAGGACATCGCGCTGATGACCGTGGAAGGTGAGCTCGACGACATTTCCGGCGTCGGCCAGACCCAGGCGGCGCACGTGCTGTGCACGAAGATCCCCGACGACAAGCGCATGCTCCATGTCCAGCCGGGCGTCGGCCACTATGGCGTGTTCAACGGCCGCCGCTTCCGGGAGGAGATCTATCCCCGGGTGCGGTCCTTCATCACCGCGCACGAGGCCGCCTGACATGGCGGCAGGTGGGCCGGCAGGTGGAGCGGATGTGCTCATCCGCGGCTTCCAGCCGTCCGATGCCGAAGCCTTCCGGGCCCTGAACGAGGCCTGGATCACCCGGGAATTCGCCCTGGAGGACGAGGACCGCCGCGTGCTGGCCGACCCGCAGGGTGTCTATGTGGAGACGGGCGGCGACGTGCTGATGGCCGTGGTCGGCGCGCAGCCGGTGGGGTGCGTCGCCCTGTTGTGGCATGACGCCCGGACCCTCGAGATCTGCAAGATGACGGTGGCCGCGGACCATCGCGGCACCGGCCTCGGCCGGGCCCTGCTGGAGGCGGCCATCGCCCGCTGCCGGGCCCTCGGGGCTCGTGAGGTCTATCTGGAGAGCGGGCGCAAGCTGACCCCGGCCATCAGTCTTTATCGCAGCATGGGCTTTCAGGAACTGGCAGACGGCGAGGGTCATCCGTCGCCCTATGCCCGCTGCGATATCCGCATGAGGCTGAGCCTCGCCGACTAGAGCCCTGGGCGAAAATCTGCTCTAGGCTGGCGGCATGTCCCTGCGCGCCCTGCTGACCCCCAAGCCCCGGCTCGACCACGGGGACCAGATCGAGATCGACGGCCTGCCCCTGCGGCTTCGGGTGCATGCCGGTGCCCGCCGGATCAGTCTGCGCCTGGACAGCCGGGAGCGGATCGTGATCGCCACGGCCCCGGACCGGGCCCGCCTGCCGGACGCCGTCGCCTTCGCCCGCCAGCGTCAGGCCTGGATCGCGACCCAGCTGGCCCGGCTGCCGGAGCCGGTCGCCTTTGCGCCCGGCCGGCTGATCGAGGTGGAGGGTCGCCCCTGCCGGCTGGAGCGGGCGGCCATGCGCATCCGGCCGACCTTCAAGCCCGCCACGGCGGACGAACCCGCCCGCCTGCTGGCCTATGGGGAGGCCGAGGTCTTCGCCCGCGGCGTGATCCGGGGGCTGAAGGCCCTGGCGACGGAACGGCTGACGGCGCGGACGGCGGTCCATGCGGCGGCGCTGGGCCAGCCCCTGCCGGACATCAGCCTCACCGATGCCAAGGCCCGCTGGGGCTCATGCAAGCAGGCCCACCGGGGACAGCCGGCGCAGATCCGCTACAGCTGGCGGCTGATCCTGGCCCCGCCTGCGGTGCTGGACTATGTGGCGGCCCATGAGTGCGCGCACCTGATCGAGGCCAATCACGGGCCGGACTTCTGGGCCCTCAATGCCCGGCTGCACCCGGCGCTGAAGACCTCACGGGCCTGGCTGAAGGTGCACGGCCAGAGGCTGCACGCCGCCGGACAGGGCTAGGGCCTATTCGGCGGTCTCGGCTTCGGTGAGGAAATAGGGCACCACCTCGCCGCTCAGCTTCACGGTCAGGGGGTTGCCCTTGCGGTCCACCTGCTTGCCGACGGTCAGGCGCACCCAGCCCTCGGACACGCAGTACTCGTCCACATTGGTCTTTTCCTCGCCCTTGAAGCGGATGCCCACCCCACGGGACAGGACCGCCTCGTCATAATGGGGGCTCCTGGGATTGACGCTGAGACGGTCGGGAAGCGTGTCGGACATGTGCGGGCTCTGGATGAAGGGCGAGGGGCGGGCTTAGCGCGTTGCACGGTCAAGGGCAATCGCCCGCCCCCCGGGTGTCTCAGCCCCTGGTCGGGACGTAGATCTCCCCGCCCGTGGCGCGGAACTTCTCCGACATCTCCGCCATGCCCGCCTCGGCCACGTCGTTCTGGCCCTTGGCCGCGTCGCGGATCTCCTGGCTGATCTTCATGGAACAGAACTTCGGTCCGCACATGGAGCAGAAGTGCGCGGTCTTGTGCGCCTCCTTGGGCAGGGTCTCGTCGTGATATTCCCGGGCGGTCTCGGGATCGAGGCCGAGATTGAACTGGTCCTCCCAGCGGAACTCGAACCGGGCGCGGGACAGGGCATCGTCCCAGGCCCGGGCCGCGGGGTGGCCCTTGGCCAGATCGGCGGCATGGGCGGCGATCTTGTAGGCGATCACCCCCTGCTTCACGTCGTTGCGGTCCGGCAGGCCCAGGTGCTCCTTCGGCGTCACGTAGCAGAGCATGGCGGTGCCGAACCAGCCGATCATGGCCGCCCCGATGGCCGAGGTGATGTGGTCATAGC
>DAINBM010000094.1:0-7958 GCA_036732965.1 Caulobacteraceae bacterium
GTACTGCCAGCTGGCTGTCCCGTTGTTCAGGGTGACATCGGCGGTGTTGGCGACCACCGACTTGCCGATCAGGCCGACGGAACTGGTGACCCCCTGTCCCCCGGACGAGTTGCTCACCAGGGTCTGGAGCAGCTGGTTGGTCAGCAGCTGCTGCTGCACCCCGTTCATCTGCACCAGCTGCTGGGTGAAGGCATTGGTGTCCATGGGCGAGGTGGGGTCCTGGTTCTTCAGCTGCGTCGTCAGGAGCTTCAGAAAGGTCGTGTAGCTGGAGTTCAGCGTGGCCTGGCCGCCAGCAACCGTCGTGCCGGCCGTCGACGAGGTCGTGGCGGCGGTGCCGGTCGTGGTCGGGGTCGGGGTCGGGCTTGTGGCAGATGTCGTGACGGTCATGGTCTGGTCCTCAGATCCGGATGTCGAGGCCACGGGTGGCGGCCCCGGAGGCGCTGCCCATGGCAGAGAGATCGGTCAGGTCGGCGAGGCGGTTCATGGCCCCGAAGGCAGCCGCCGCACCGCCCCCGGGTCGCGGGTCGTCACCCGACGACCCGAAGCCCTGGCCGTTGCCGAAGCTGCCCGCCCCGCCCTGACCGCCGCTCTGGAAGGTCAGGTCCTCCGGCTTCAGGGTGAACCCGGCATCCGCCAGGGACTGGCGAAGCGCCAGGGATTCGCTCGCCAGGGCATTGGCGCTGTCGGCATGCTGGAAGGACAGGCGGGCGGACATCTCCCCCTTGGCGCTGATCTCCACCGAGACATTCACGCGCCCCATCCCCTCCGGATCGAGGGCAACCTCGAAGCGGGTGACCTTGCTGTCCACGTTCTGGATGATCTGGGAGGCCAGACCGGTCACCGTGCGGGACGGGGCAGGTGCCGGGGTCTCCGGAGGCAGACTGCCCGCCGAGGCGGCTGCGGCGGCCCCGCCGGCGACCTGCGCCGCGAGGTTGCCGGGATCGACGGTCGGCGTGAACGGGGTCTGCGGCAGGGCGGTTCCATCCGTCGCGGTCGCCTGCGCGGTGCCCAGGTCGGACCCGCTGGCGGCGAACCCGCCCGATCCGCCATCCGCACCGACATCCTGACCGCCCACACCCTGCGCGCTGGCGGTCACGGTCCCGTCGAGCCCACCGGAGAGCAGGCTTGCGGCACCGCCGCTCGCCAGGGTGGCCCCCGCGGACCGGCCCGTTCCGGCAGACGGGGCCGTCGATGCCAGGGACTTCACCGGTCCGACGGAGGTCTTCAACCCGCCGGACGCAGCCAGTCCTGCCGCGCCAGGGCTCTGCGCGACACCGAGCAATGTCGACAGGGTCGGCGTGATCTCGCCACTGTCCGCCGCCTCTGCGTCAACCTGTGCGAGATCCAATCCCGGAATCTGCGCGGACCCGGATCCGGGCACAGACCCGGGCACTGGCCCGGACGCTTGCTCCGCCCCTGGCCCGACGGCCAGATGAGCCATCGGCGTGTCGACCGAGGCCGCCGCCGTGGCGTTCGCCGCCACTGTGACAAGGTTGGCCCCGGACGTCAGGCCCTGGGTCGGTGCCGGAGCCCCAGACGTGACCGGGCCGGACGGCGCGGTCCCGCCGCTGTCCGCGCTGCCAGCGGTCGGGGTACCGGCCACGGTGACCAGGACAGCGGGCAAAGGTATCGGCGGGGTCGGCGGGACAGCTGCAACGACCGGGGCTCCGGAGGCCGCCCCGCTGTCGGGATCACGCCCGTCGAGACCCTTCAGGACCCGTGGCGCGGTCTCCGGATCGGCACGACCGACCGATGCGGTGTCGCGACCGCTGGCCGTCGCGCTTGCGCCACCCGGGTCTGCTCCGGTGGCAACCGGGGGCGGCGCGTCCTGGGCCTGGCTGTCGGCCGGGGCCCGGGGGCCGGGCCGCGACGGGACGGGGGGGGCCGCGGTGGGGCGGTCGAACTGCGGGGCGGCCGAGCCGACCGGAAGCGCCAGCGGAGCCGTCGGCCTGGCCGCATTGCTGACCAGATCGACCAGCGCATTGAAACCGGACGCGCCGTCGGAACCGGACGCATCGGGTCCCGGCGACGGAGGGACCGGCCGGTAGGTCGCCCTCGGATCGGCCGGTGCAGTCGTGTTCGCGGTTGCGGCGGTCAAGGCGCAGTCCCTGAGATTGAGGCCCTTGAAGATCGAGGCGATGGGGTCAGGCCGCTGCGACTTTGTCGCCCGAACCATCTGACTGAGATCGACCACGCCTACTGCGGGGCTTCGGGACGACGGGAAGCAACCGCCGGGCCAATCCGTCAGGACACCTTCAAGCTATTGTTTTTTATATATTCTCTTGAATCGTGCGAGCCACACTCTCGGGCCGGTGACCGAACCTTCTTGCCGGGTTGAGCCTGCCACCCGGCGTTTCCTGCCGGGCGATCCGCGGTCTCGGCGCATGCGGAGGGCCGCCCGCCGGCAACACCACGCGGCACGGGTCCGACGGATGTGGCACCGGTCTTGCGACGCTGTCGAGGTCATGACCCGTCGCAATAAGATAATGTCGATGTTTTTCAGCAGCTTGCGAGATGGCATGCGGCGTCCGAACACCCCTGCCCCGGCAGTTTCTGCCCAGGGACCTGACGGAACTGCCGGGAAGGAGACCATGTAATGGCGTCGCTGGGCGGAATTCTCAACATTGCCTCGACGGCCCTGCAATCGGCGCAGACGGGTATCAGCGTCGTCAGCAACAATGTCAGCAACGTCAACACCCCCGGCTATGTCCGCGAGGTCGCCAATCAGGAATCCCTCGTGGTCGGCGGCGCCGGCGGCGGGGTCGACGTCAAGTCCATCACCCGGGCGGCAGACACCTACCTGCAGCAGGCCAGCCTGACCGCCTCGGGAAATGCGGGAAACTACGGGGCCGTCTCCAACTATCTCGACCAGGCCCAGAAACTGTTCGGCGATCCCTCGTCCTCGAACACCCTGTTCGATCAGCTCGACCAGGTCTTCACAGCCTTTTCGGCCCAGGCCGCCGCCCCCAGCGGGGTCACCCAGTCGCAGAGCATCGCCGCTCTGCAGGGCTTCTTCAACCAGGCCACCCAGATCAGCAGCAACCTCCAGGCCCTGCAGGCCCAGACGACCACCCAGATCACCAACGACGTCACCACCGTCAATGACCTGCTCAAGAAGATCAGCGACCTGAACACGGTGATCTCCCAGGGCACGGTCGCCGGCAGCAATGTCACCGGCTACCAGGACCTCCAGAGCCAATATGCCGACCAGCTGTCCAAGCTCATCGACATCAAGGTGAGCCAGGACGGAAGCAACACCGGGGCGATCACCATCCGCGGCTCGGACGGTACCGCCCTGACTACCCTCGGGCGCAGCCCGGCGGTGTTCAGCTATGACCAGTCCAATGGCAGCGGCCAGCTGCTGTTCACCCCGCCCGGTGGCCAGCAGCAGCCCTACGGCACCCGGCTGACCAGCGGCGAGCTGGAGGGTCTGCTGCACGCCCAGAACACCGATCTGCCGAACCTGACGCAACAGCTGGCGGAATTCACGGCGGGGACCGCTTCGGCCCTCAACCAGGCGTCCAACGCCTATTCCTCGACGCCCGCACCGGCCACCCTCGCCGGCAAGGACATCGGCATCGACGTCCCTTCGGCCATTGGCAACTTCACCGGCAAGACGACCATCGCGATCCTCAATGCCCAGGGCGTGATCCAGAGGAGCGTCGCCATCGACTTCTCGGCCGGGACGCTCAGTGTCAATGGCGGGGCGGCGGCCAGCTTCGGAACGGCCTCGACCTTCATCGCCAGCCTCAACGCCGCCCTGGCACCCGCCGGCGGTGCCAGCGTGACCGGCCGGGTCCTGACCCTGACGGCGGCCGGCACCAACGGGGTGGCGGTGGCGGACGACCCCACGACACCGAGCCAGCTGGGAGGCAAGAGCTTCTCCCAGTACTTCGGCCTCAACGACATCGTGACCTCGAAGGGGGCGAGCGACTATGCCACCGGCCTGACGGCGGGCAACACCTCGGGCTTCACGTCGGGGTCCATGAAGTTCCGCATCGCCACCGCCGACGGGACCGACGTGGCCGACATTTCGGTGACGCCGACCGCGGGGCAGACCCTCGGCCAGCTGGTCACCCAGCTGAACGCCACATCCGGAGGGCTGGGCGCCTATGGCAGCTTTGCCCTGGACAGCACCGGGTCCATCGCCTTCACCGCGCGCAGCGGGTCGAACCTCAACCTGGGCGTGGTGTCCGACACCACCACCTGGAACGGCACGGGTCCGAGCTTCACCCAGCTGTTCGGCATCGACCCCGCGACGAGGGCCAATCGGACCGGCAACCTGTCGGTGAACCCCGCCGTCCTGCAGACCCCCAGCCTGCTGCCCAATGCCAAGCTGAACCTGACGGGCGCAGCCGGCAGCATTGCCCTGTCCCCCGGGGATACCCGCGGGGCCGACGCGCTCGGTCAGGCGGGCACGGCCATGCGCACCTTCCAGGCCGCCGGTCTCGCGCCGTCCGCAACGGTGACCCTGTCGAACTATTCCGCCGCCCTGTCGGCCCGGATCGGGGCGGCCGCTGCCAATGCGTCCACCGCCGCCACCAATGCCACCGCCGCGGCGACAGAGGCCCAGACCCGCCGCTCCGGGGTCGAGGGCGTGAGCCTGGACCAGGAACTGATCAATCTGACAACCTACCAGCAGGCGTACAACGCCTCGGCCCGCCTGTTAACGGCGGCCAAGGACATGTACGATACGCTGCTGGGCATCGTTCAATAGGTGACCGAATGACCCGCGTTTCCACAGCCGGCCTCTTTGCCACCTCCGTTGCGGCCATCAACACGGCCCAGGACCGCCTGAACACCGCCGCCCAGCAGGCCAATACCGGCAAGCTGGCCACCGACCTGTCCGGCTATGCCTCGAGCGACGAGCAGATCACCGCCGCCAAGACCCTTCAGTCCCGCACCCAGAGCTATCTGGACAACAACAAGATCCTGATGAGCAAGCTCGACCTGCAGGACCAGTCGCTCCAGTCCGTGGCGACATCGGCCACCACGGCCAAGACCGCCATCTCGCAAGCCCTGGCCGCGGGGGACGGCACATCCCTGATCACCCAGCTGCAGGGGACCCTGTCCGATGCCGTCACCGCCCTGAACACCCAGTTCAACGGCCAGTACGTGTTTGCCGGATCACAGACCTCGACCCCGCCGGTGTCCATCAGTCAGCTCAGCGACCTCAACACCTCGACCGCGGTGGCCAATATCGGCAGCGTGTTCGCCAATGACCAGCTGGCACCTGTGAGCCGCATAGAGGACAATGCCGTGGTCACCACGGGCCAGCTGGCCAGCTCGGTGGGAACGCCGCTGTTCACCGCCCTGCAGCAGATCGCCACCTTCAATGCGGGTCCCAATGGTCCGATCAACGGCACCCTCACCGCGGCCCAGACCACCTTCCTGCAGGGGGTGATCGCCAGCTTCACCTCGGCGGAGACCCAGTCCACCGCGGCGGTCGTCCAGAACGGCGCGGTGCAGCAGCAGCTGACCAGCGTGAACAAGAACCTCACCAATCAGAGCGATACCCTGACCCAGTCTCTGGGCAATCTCACGGATGTGGACATCGCCAAGGCGGCCAGCGACCTGCAGATGGCCCAGTTCGCCATGCAGGCCTCAGCCAAGGTGTTCAGCACCCTGACGAGCTCGAACCTGTTGAACCTGCTGCCCAACACCTTCAACTGACCGCCGAGGCAACGGACCTCAAAGGGTCCTGAAACGAGAAAGGCCCCGGAGTCGCAGGACTCCGGGGCCAATTGTTTCGCGTAGGCAAGCCGGGATGACGACACCGGTCAGGCGGGATGCAGCCGATGTCGGCGCATCGCCCGAGAGACCGGGATCAGCCCTGGCGGGCCTTGAAGCGCGGGTCGGTCTTGTTGATCACATAGACGCGGCCCTTGCGGCGCACGACCTTGCAATCCCGGTGGCGGGACTTCAGCGACTTCAGGGAGCTGCGGACCTTCATGGGGATATCCGGATCAATCGTGGCCTGAAACAATACCACGCCGCACGGTTGCAGCCGTGGGCGTGACGAGCCGCGGTGTATAGGGGCTGAGTTCTGGGGAGTCAACGCCACAGTCGCCCTTGCTTCGCCACAGATGATCGTCACTTGGGGATTCCGCGTTGAACAGGCCCCGCGAAACCCCGTAAGGCTGGATGCATGAACCGTCGCGTCTTCCTTTTGTCCACGGCCGGGCTGGCGACCGCCCCCGCAGGCCTGCCGCAGGACCCGCCCGTCGGGGAAACGCCGCCGCCGACGCCGACCCCTGATCTGGCGGGCTGGCTGGCAGGACTCCGTCCCAAGGCCCTCGCCGCCGGCGTGCGGCCTGAGACCGTGGACGAGGCCTTCGCCGGCCTGACCGTCGATCTGACCGTCCAGCGCCGGGATTCGAACCAGCCGGAATTCTCCAAGCCGATCGGCGACTACATGGCCGCGGTGCTGACACCGGGCACCATCTCCCTCGGCCAGTCCAAGCGCATCGGGCTGGCCTCGGTCCTCGACCCCATTGCCAGCGCCAGCGGGGTCCCGGGGGAGATCCTCCTGGCGGTCTGGGGGGTGGAGTCCGCCTTCGGGCGGGTCACCGGCGACCAGGACGTGATCCGGTCCCTGGCCACCATCGGCGTGATCGGCCGCCGACCGAAGCTGGCGGAACAGGAGATGATCGCCGCCCTGAAGATCCTCGACCGGGGCCTGGCCACGCGGTCGCAGCTGAAGGGATCCTGGGCCGGTGCCATGGGCCAGACCCAGTTCCTGCCCTCCGACTATCTGACCTATGGCGCAGACGGGGACGGAGACGGCCGGATCGACATCTGGGGCTCCAGCGCCGACGCGCTCGCCTCCACCGCACGCTTCCTGCAGGTCAAGGCCCACTGGCACGCGAACCAGAGCTGGGCGCTGGAGGCCGTGCTGCCCAGCGGCTTCGACTACACCCTCTGTGACAGTGACCCGCACACACCACTGGAATGGGCGGAGATGGGCGTGGGCCTGATGGAGGGCGTGGCGACGCGCGAGGCGGATGCCGACGCCCCGGCCGTTCTGATGCTGCCCGCCGGCTGGCGTGGCCCGGCCTTCCTCGGCTTTCCCAACCACATGGCGATCCGGGCCTACAACAACTCCACCGCCTACGCCCTGTCTGTCGGCCTGCTGGCGGACCAGATCGCCGGGCGGCCGCCCCTGGTGACCCGCTGGCCCAAGGATCCGCCCCTGGCGCTGGCGGACCGGATCGCGGGCCAGCAGGCCCTGCGCGCCCTGGGCTTCGACCCCGGGACGGCCGACGGGGTGCTGGGCCTGCGGACCCGCAAGGCCGCCAAGCTGTGGCAGGCCGCCCGGGGCCTGCCCGCGGACGGCTATCTGAACCTGGAGCTGATCCAGTTGCTCAAGACCGAAGCCGGGCTTTCCGCCGTCGCGCCTCCAGCAGCTGCACCGCCCGCAGGCGTCGTCTGATCTGACGGAGGGCCCCGCCCCGGGGAAGCTGCGGCTGCGTCAGACGGGGCGTCTCCCCCAGACCGACCTGGGCCTGATCCAGTTCGTCCGGATCCAGCTGGGTCTCCGGCAGGGCACCGGCACCGCGCAGGGCCGGGTTCAGGGCGATGAAGCCCAGCATGGCGGCCAGCACCACCGTGTTGATGGCAAACGGGGCCCAGTGGACATGGTCATAGAGCCAGACCCCCAGGATCGGGGTGATGATGATGCACGAGCCGTTCACCGCGGTCACCGCACCGGCGACGCTCCCCTGCTCCCCGGCCGGGGCGGACAGGGACGCGCCGGCGGTGAAGCCGGGCCGGGCAAAGCCGAACCCGATGCTGGTCAGCGCGTAGGCGGTGACCACGGTGCCGTAGCTGGGGGCGAGGGTCGTGAACAGGTTGCCCAGCGCCGCCAGTCCGGCCCCCCAGACCAGCAGGTCCCTGGGCTTCATGTGGAAGATGCGGATCAGCCCCCACTGCGCCATCAGTCCGGCCACGGCCCCGCC
>DAINBM010000095.1:0-2044 GCA_036732965.1 Caulobacteraceae bacterium
AGCATCGCTTGTAATGTGGGCCTCACAGTCCGAGGTGCGGCTTCAGCTTCAATTTGGTGGTATGCCCACGCTACACCTGAAGCCTCATATCGAGCTGCGATGGCCTGTGGCCCGCTGAGCCCGTGGCGCGACTCCAGCACCTGGCGAACATCCTCGGTCACCAGATGCATCAGCTTTTCGGTGACGGCCGCCGGCAGAAGCTCGCGGTACGCCACGGCCCGGGTGACTGCCTGACTGGTGCGGAACCGGTCCAGGCTGATGACCAGCCCCTGCTCCGAGAACGCGGCCCCGGGATTGCCTGCCGCCGTGGCCACCGCCTCTTCGCAACCGCATTCGGCCAGGACATCGGTCACGCCTTCGGACAGGGTCTGCCGACTCGCCACGGCCACCTGCCGAGCCGGATCGGCGCGGCGAACGATCTCGGCCAGATCCGCGTCGCTGAAAACGGGTGAAAAGGTCAGGACCGGGGTTGCGATGGACGCCACATCATCGGCCAGACGCAGGGCCACATCCCGCGGCAGCACGTCGGAGGCACGCAGGGTCACCGCCAGGGCCCGTCGCACCAGCTCCGCAGCGTCCCCCGCCATGACCCGCAGGATCTCGTTGGCTGCCGCCCGGTCGGCCCTGGACAGTTCCACATCCATCTTGCGGCAGAGCTTCAGGGCCACTGCGGCGCGCTCATCATCCGTCGGCCCCCGCACCAGCGCGCGAATGTCCGACGGTGTGAAGATCGGCGGACTTGTGGTGGACTGGGTCATGGGCGATGCGGCCGTGATTTGCAGGCTGTTTGCGACTGCAGTATCGCTAGACACGCTTAACAGGACTTTACCAATCGGCGGCTCAATCGCGACATCGGGTCGTGGATCCCGTTGAATTTCAGTCAATTTCTAGACATCGGATGGACGAAGGTGGCAGTGCTGGACGGACTAAGGGTAATCGAGCTGGCAACCTATATTGCGGCACCCGGTGCCGGGGGGATGCTGTCTGACTGGGGGGCCGAGGTCATCAAGATCGAGGCCCCGGGCGGTGATCCGATCCGCCAGTTCTTTGACACCATCGGCGCGGATACTGCGGGAAACCCGGTGTTCGACCTCGACAATCGCGGCAAGCAGGGGATCGTCCTCGACATCACCAGGCCGGAGGGCCGCGACGTGGCCCTGCGGCTCCTGGCGACGGCGGATGTCTTTCTGACCAATCTGCGCCCGGGGGCCCTCGCGCGTGCCGGTCTGGACTGGGAGACGGTGCAGGCCCTCAATCCCCGCCTGATCATGGCGAGCGTCACGGGCTATGGCCTAGAGGGTGCCGAAGCGGACAAGCCCGGCTTCGATCTCGCCGCCTTCTGGGCCCGCTCCGGGGTTGCGGCCCTGACCATTCCCAAGGGGGCCGAACCCTTTCCCCTGCGCACGGCGGCAGGGGACCATACCTGCTCGCTCTCCACGGTCGCCGCGATCCTCGCGGCCGTGGTGGAACGCACACGCACGGGGCGTGGGCGCCTAGTGGAGACGTCCCTGCTGCGCTCGGGGGTCTATTCCGTCGGGTCGGACATGGCCATCGCCCTGCGGTTCGGCCGGGTCGCTTCGAACCGCCCCCGGGCGGACGCCGTGAACCCCCTCAACAACTTCTTCCGCAGCGCCGAAGGCAAGTGGATCTGCCTGCTGCCCCGCCAGGGATCGGGCGACTGGCCGAAGATCGCCCGCGCCGCCGGTCGGCCGGAGCTGATCGACGACCCCCGGTTCACGGGCGCGCGCGCGCGCAAGCAGAACGGCCCGGCCCTTGTGGCAGAGCTGGATGCGGGGTTCGCCGCCCTGCCCTTCGACGCGGCCGCACGCCGTCTCGATGAGGAGGACGTGGTTTGGTCCCCCATCCTGTCAGCCCTCGAGGTCACGCAGGATCCCCAGGCCCAGGCCGCCGGGTGCTTCGTGCCGATGCAGGATGGCGAGGGGGGGCAGCACCTGTCCCCCGCAAACCCGGTCCGCTTCCCGGGGGCCGAAAGTCCGGTCAAGGGGCCCGCCCCGCGCAAGGGGCAGCATACGCGACAGGTCCT
>DAINBM010000095.1:2144-7957 GCA_036732965.1 Caulobacteraceae bacterium
AAAGTCCGGTCAAGGGGCCCGCCCCGCGCAAGGGGCAGCATACGCGACAGGTCCTTGCGGCGCTGGGACTGACCGAGGCGGAGATCGCCGGACTGGAAGCGTCGGGGGCGGTCCAGGCCGGATAGCGACGATCCCGTCAGCGACGATCTCTGGCCATCAGCTCGATCAGTTCGGTGGAGAAGACGGAACCGACGGGCGACCGTTCGGAGGCCCCGTTCAGGATGAAGTTCACCAGGGTCTGCTGCTCCCGCAGATGTTCGTTGCGGGCGGCACTGGCATAGGTGGCAAAGGACCCGACGCTGGTGTCCCGAACAGGCACCTGCGGGGCCGCCACCGGGCCGGTCTCCACCCGGGTCAGGTTCTGGTAAAGCTCCGCGACACTGATCGCCCGCCCCTTCGGGAAGAACACATGGCGGTTGGCGGCTGCGGCGTCGGGAAACAGGCTGGCGGCGGTGGCCTCCGGCTGTGCGCCCCGGGCCTCGATCAGGCGCGCGGAACCCTGCGGACCTAGAAAATGGGCCGCATAGAGTTCCCCGCCGGTGGGCTCACGCCCGGTCCGTCCGCGCAGATAGGCCGCGTGCTCCCCCGCCAGTTCCCCGGCCATCACGGCGGAGGCATGGGGATCGAGGCGCAGATCCATGACGGTGCGACGGGCATCCTCACCCGCGACGTAGAACCGTCCGTCGGATGTCTCGCGGATCAGGTCGGCGTAGCGGGCATAGCCATGAGCCGATCCGTGCCGCTTGAGGGTCTTCAGCCAGGTCTGCTCGGTGAACTGGAACAGGCCCGCGGCGCTGGAGGTCTGGGCCCGGGCCGAGGAATCGAACCCGCTCTCCCGTTGCGCCGTCCGCATCAGGAAGTCGAAATTGACCCCGGTCGCATCAGACGCCGTCTTCACGGCCTGTTCGACAACGGTCAGGGCTGCGGCGATGTGATGGACGGCCATGGGCAATATTTGCCGGGAATGAGGTTAACAGCCCGTTTAATCCGTCCCCGACAATTCCGCTCGGAATGACTGGCGGTCCGTGCGGACAGAGGCTAGAACCCCGCAAACCAGTCCCCGGGGCGAGCGCGCAGATGTCTGAAGACCTTGAGAATACCCTGATCCTGAACCTCGAGACGGGAAAGGTCGTCATCCGCATGCGCCCGGACCTGGCGCCGGGACATGTGGCCCGGATCAAGGAACTGGTCCGCGAAGGTTTCTATGATGACGTCGTCTTCCACCGGGTGATCCCGGGCTTCATGGCCCAGGGCGGCGACCCCACCGGTACCGGCCGCAGCGGCTCGTCCAAGCCCAATCTGAAGGCGGAATTCTCCAAGGCGCGGCACGTCCGGGGCGTCTGCTCCATGGCCCGCACCCCCCACCCCGATTCGGCCAACAGCCAGTTCTTCATCTGCTTCGATGACGCGACCTTCCTCGACGGTCAGTACACCGTCTGGGGCGAAGTGGCCGAAGGCATGGAAGCGGTGGACAGCCTGCCCAAGGGTGAGCCGCCGCCGAACCCCGGCCGGATCGTCAGCGCCAAGATCGCGGCCGATCTCTGATCCCGGCCGCGGACAGGCCCTTGTCCGAGCCCCTGACCCTGGCGGATTTCGACTTCGACCTGCCCGAGGCGTTGATTGCCCTTCGCCCGGCGGAGCCACGGGACCACGCTCGCCTGTTGCACGTGACACCAGGCGGGCTTGAGGACCGGCGGGTCGATGGCCTGCCCGACCTGCTGCGGTCCGGCGACGTGTTGGTGTTCAACGATACCCGGGTGATTCCCGCGCGCCTGTTCGGCGAACGCGTCCGGGACGGATCGACGGTTGCGGTGGAAGCGATCCTTCTCGACCGGACATCACCGGATGGCTGGACGTGCCTGATGAAGCCCGGCAAGCGCGTGCGGCCCGGCGACCGCCTGTCCTTCGGCGACGGCCGCGATGGGCCACGGACCGGCCCCAGGCTGGAAGCCTCCGTCCTTGCCAAGTCGTCCGATGGCGAGGTGACCCTGCGGTTCGACCAGAGCGGGGACGCCCTGGACCTTGCCATCCGCACGGCCGGGGTCATGCCCCTGCCCCCCTACATCGCCCAGCGACGGTCCGAGGACGACCGGGACCAAAGCGACTACCAGACCGTCTATGCCCGGCGAGACGGTTCTGTGGCCGCTCCCACGGCGGGCCTGCACTTCACCGATCGCCTGCTGGAGGCCCTCGACGGCAAGGGCATCGGCCGCGCCTTCGTGACCCTGCACGTGGGTGCCGGGACCTTCCTGCCGGTGAAGGCCGACCGGATCGAGGACCACCGGATGCATGCGGAACGCGGGGAGGTGAGCGCGGCGACGGCCGACCAGCTGAACCGCGCCCGCGCCGCCGGCGGCCGGATCATCGCCGTGGGCACGACCTCCACCCGGCTGCTGGAAACCGCCTGCGACGCGGAGGGGGTCCTTCATCCCTTCAGCGGAAGCACGGACATCTTCCTTCGCCCCGGCCGTCGCCTGCGGGCGATTGACGGGCTGATGACCAACTTTCACCTGCCGCGCTCCACCCTGCTGATGCTGCTGTCCGCCTTTGCGGGCCAGGACCGGGTCCGTCACGCCTATGCCCATGCGGTGGCGTCGGGCTACCGGTTCTACAGCTACGGGGATACCGGGCTCTGGTGGCCCGCATGAGCGCCTTTCCGTTCCGGCTCGACGCCACCGACGGGGCCGCCCGCACCGGCGTTCTGGAGACGCCTCGCGGCGATATCCGCACCCCTGCCTTCATGCCCGTCGGGACCGCCGGCACGGTGAAGGCGCTGACCGTGGACATGGTCGCCCAGACCGGGGCGGATATCCTTCTCGGGAACACCTATCACCTGATGCTGCGGCCCACGGCCGAGCGGGTCCACCGCCTCGGCGGGCTTCACCGCTTCATGCGCTGGGACAAGCCGATCCTGACGGACAGCGGGGGGTTCCAGGTGATGTCCCTTTCCGGCATTGCCAAGGTCACGGAAGAGGCGGTCACCTTCCGCAGCCATCTGGACGGGTCCCGGCACGTCCTGTCGCCGGAGCGATCCATCGAGATCCAGGCGGATCTGCTGGGATCGGACATCGTCATGCAACTGGACGAATGCGTCTCCTGGCCCGCGACCCATGACCGGGCCGCCCAGGCCCTGCGCCTGTCCGCCCGCTGGGGGCAGCGGAGCAAGACGGCCTTTGGCCAGCGCGGGGATCAGGCCCTGTTCGGCATCCAGCAGGGATCGACCTTCGAGGACCTTCGTCGCGAATCCGCCGAGCGGCTTCAGGAGATCGGCTTCGACGGCTACGCGCTGGGCGGGCTGGCTGTCGGCGAGGGGCACGCGGCCATGTGCGAGACCCTGGACCATGCGGTGCCCATGCTCCCGGCGAACCGGCCTCGGTATCTGATGGGGGTGGGCAAGCCCATCGACATCGTCGAGGCCGTGGCACGGGGCGTGGACATGTTCGACTGCGTCCTGCCGACCCGTTCCGGCCGACATGGGCAGGCCTGGACCTGGGATGGCCCCCTCAATCTGAAGAACGCCCGCTTTGCCGAGGACGACACGCCCCTCGACGAAACGTCGGCCTGTCCGGCAAGCCGCGACTATTCGCGGGCCTATCTGCACCACCTGATCCGTGCGGAAGAGATCCTCGGACAGGTCCTGTTGTCATGGCACAACATCGCCTTCTTCCAGGCCCTGACGGCGGCCATGCGCCAGGCGATCGCCGAAGGACGCTTCGAGGGGTTCCGCCGGGATTTCGCCTCGCGCCACGGCCGCGCCGCGGACAGCTCGCACTAGTTCTTGACCGGCACCGGATTGGCCGGTTTCGCACGGGTCGGCTCGAAGGACAGCGGGGCCGCCGGCC
Organism: Caulobacteraceae bacterium; assembly: GCA_036732965.1. Taxonomy (GTDB): domain Bacteria; phylum Pseudomonadota; class Alphaproteobacteria; order Caulobacterales; family Caulobacteraceae; genus CAIMFV01. The sequence goes on from DAINBM010000095.1 coordinate 5,987, forward strand.
AGGTACAGTTGTGCATCACCCCGAGGCCCTTGAGAAAGGCGCGGCGGACCATGCCGCCGGCGATGGCCCTTCGGGCGTGCTTGTCAGCCTTCTCGGCGCCCGACAGCTTTCGCACCCAGCTCTTCATGGGGATCACCCCCTCCGCCGTGTCCTTGACGGCGTCCAGAGCGGCCTGGGCGGCATAGCTGGCGCTCTTGTTGTAGGCGTCCTGATGATGGGTCTCGCTGGGCGTGTCGATATCGGGCCCCAGCGCCACGTCGAGATCACCGACCGCCGTCAGAAGCGCGGGACAGGTGTCCAGGCCTGCGATGTCGTAGGGGTTCTGTTCGGCGCGCAGCAGGGCGGCCGGAATGGCATCGTGCATCAGGTTGAAGTCCCGCAGCGGTGCCTGAACCGCCCCACCGACCCCCGTGGCCGTCTGGCTGACCGTTGAGCCCACCGCCCCCGAACTCCGGGCGGCGATGTCCACGGGCGGCGACGCCACAGATGCGCATCCCCCCAACAGCAAGACCCCAAGACCGATGATCAGACGACGCACGTTCATCCTCGCTGTGTGACGCCTCAGCATACGCCAGATTGCATCGATCCGGCGAGGGGCAAGCCGCTCTGGAAACGGCAAATCCGCGTGCGCGGCGGGAGATTGCGGCGGGATCGGTACGGAGCGACCCGACAGCAGGCTTGCACCGTGGGCGGGACCCCACTAGGGTCCGCCTGCTTCGAAGGAGGCACCCCGAGCCTGTAGCTCAGTCGGTAGAGCACGTGACTTTTAATCATGGGGTCCTGGGTTCGAATCCCAGCGGGCTCACCATTTCCCCATGAGGCCGGACGGTATCCGGCAGGATACCCGACACCGGAGCGCCATCGGCGCGCCTTGCATGCACATTCCGCTTGTCGGACGTTCCCGCGGCATGCGATGGCCGCGACGGCTGGCGATCCCGCCTGCAAATCGCAGCAGAGCTTCACCCATGCGTCCAATCCGAGACATCCTCGCCCTTGCCCCCGTGATCCCCGTCATCGTCATCGACCGGGTCACCGACGCGGCCCCGATGGCCGACGCCCTGTGCGCCGGCGGTCTCACGGTTCTCGAGGTCACCCTGCGGACCCCGGCGGGCCTCGGGGCCATCGCCGCGATGAAGGCGGCCCGGCCCGACGCGGTGGTCGGTGCCGGAACGGTCAACACCCCGGCCCTGCTGGACCAGGCGGCCGACGCCGGGGCCGACTTCATCGTGGCCCCGGGCCTGACGCCGGCCCTCGCAGAGCGGGCCCGGCTGCGCGGTCTGCCCTTCCTGCCGGGCACCGCCACGGCCGGCGACATCCTGCGGGGGTTCGAGCTGGATCTGGACACCTTCAAGTTCTTTCCGGCCGAGACGAGCGGCGGCATCCCCGCCATCAAGGCGCTGGAAGGCCCCTTCCCCGATATCGTCTTCTGCCCCACCGGGGGCATCACCCTGGAGAGCGCGCCGCGCTATCTGGCCCTGTCCAGTGTCCGCTGCGTCGGCGGCAGCTGGATCACGCCGAAGGCAGCCATCGACAAGGGCGACTGGGCGTTCGTGCAGACCACAGCGGCACAGGCCCGACAGCTGGCCGGCTAGAGGTCAGTCCGGCACCTGCCAGCTGTTCACATAGTCGAGGTTCTCCACCGCCGACAGGGCGTCGGGCACGTCCAGCGGGTCGCGGGTATCGATCATCACCGCGTACTCGTCCGTCGCCGGCTTGGACGGGGTCAGCATGTTGCGCAGGGCCTTGGGGTGCGGTCCGTGGGTGAAACCCGACGGGTGGAAGGTCAGCATGCCAGCCGCGATGTTGTCCCGGCTGAAAAAGTCGCCGGCGTGGTAGAACAGGACCTCGTCATAGTCGTCGTTGTTGTGGAAGAACGGGATCTTGATCGCCCCCGGATCCGTCTCGAACGGCCGCGGCGCAAAGGTGCAGACGACGAAGCGGTCCGACAGGAAGGTCGTGTGGGCCGACGGC
>DAINBM010000096.1:0-7939 GCA_036732965.1 Caulobacteraceae bacterium
GCAAGGGATCGTTCGCCCCATGAAGAATTCCATCTGGCTCGCCGCTGCGGCTTCCACCCTGGTGATCGCGGGCGCGGTCCAGGCCGCCGATGGTCCGGCCCCGCCCCTCAACACCGCCAGCCCGCACTACGGGACCTGGGGCTTTGACCTGTCCGGTCGCAAGACCGAGGTGAAGCCGGGGGATGACTTCTTCGCCTATGCCAACGGGACCTATCTGGCCCGGACGGAGATCCCCTCCGACCGCACGCGGTTCGGCAATTTCGACCAGCTGTCGGTGCTGTCGGAAAACCGGGTCCGCGGCATCCTCGAGGATGCCATGAGTGCGCCCACGGCCAGGACGGCCAGGATCGGAGCCTTCTACAAGGCCTTCATGGACGCCGACCGCATCGAACAGCTGGGTGCGGCCCCCATCGCCCCGGATCTCGCCCGGATCAAGGCCGCTGCCACCCGGGACGATCTGATCACCCTGATGGGCGATCACACCCGTCTGCATCGGGCCCTGTTCGGCATCTACATCGGTCCCGACGCGAAGGACCCGACCCGTTACGCCGTCGAGTCGGGCTCCGGCGGCATCGGCATGCCGGACAAGGACTACTATCTGAAGCCCGCCTTCGCCGCGACCAAGGCCAAGTACGAGACCTACGTGGCCCAGATGCTGACCCTGGCCGGCTGGCCGGACGCCGAGGCCCGGGCCAAGGACGTGGTCGCCTTCGAGACCCGCATGGCCGAAGCCAGCTGGGAGCGCGCCGAGCGCCGCAACCGGGACAAGACCTACAACCCCATGACCATCGACGCTCTGGCGGCCTATGCGCCGGGCTTCGACTTCAAGCGCCTGCTGGTGGCCAGCGACCTGGGCTCGGTCAACCGGATCATCCTGTCCGACAACACCGCCTTCCCGAAGAAGGCCGCGATCTTTGCCGAGACGCCGATCGAGACCCTGAAGGCCTGGATGGCCTTCGGCGTGGCCGACGCCTCCGCCCCCTATCTGTCCAAGGCCTTCGTCGACGCGCAGTTCGAATTCCGGTCGAGGACCCTCGGCGGCCAGCCCGAGCAGCGGCCCCGCTGGAAGCGCGCCGTGGCCGCCACCAACAGCGCCCTGGGCGAGGCCGTCGGCGAGATCTATGTGGCGAAGTACTTCCCGGCGGACTCCAAGGCCAAGATGCTGGAACTGGTGGCCAATGTCCGCGCGGCCCTGTCCGCCCGGATCGACAGGCTGGACTGGATGAGTGCGGAGACCAAGACCGCCGCCCAGGCCAAGCTCGCCAAGTTCACCGTGAAGATCGGCTATCCCGACCATTTCCGGGACTACTCCGCCGTGGTGGTGAAGGCCGATGACCTCTATGGCTCGGTCCTGAGTGCCGAGGCCGCGGACTGGACCCGGGACGTGGTCCGGCTGAACCAGCCCGTCGACCGCACCGAATGGGGCATGACGCCGCAGACGGTGAATGCCTATTACAACCCGTCCCTCAACGAGATCGTCTTCCCCGCCGCGATCCTGCAGCCGCCGTTCTTCGACCCGAAGGCGGACCCCGCGGTGAACTATGGCGGCATCGGCGGCGTGATCGGCCACGAGATCAGCCACGGCTTCGATGACCAGGGCCGCAAGTCCAACGGCGACGGTGTCCTGAAGGACTGGTGGACGGCCAAGGACGCGGAGGGCTTCAACGCCCGGGCCGAGCGGCTGGGCGCCCAGTACGAGAGCTTCGAGATCCTGCCGAACGAGCATATCAACGGCAAGCTGACCATGGGCGAGAACATCGGCGACATGGGCGGCATCAATCTGGGCCTCGACGCCTACCACGCCTCGTTGAAGGGCAAGCCCGCGCCGGTGCTCGACGGGGTGACCGGCGACCAGCGGGTGTTCCTCGGCTGGGCCCAGGTCTGGCGCGAGAAGATCCGTGACGCGGCCCTGCGCCAGCAGCTGCACACCGATCCCCACTCCCCCGCCCAGGCCCGGGTGAATGCGGTGGTGCGCAATGTGGACGCCTGGTACGCGGCCTTCGACGTCAAGCCCGGCGACAAGCTCTATGTGGCACCCGCCGACCGGGTGAAGATCTGGTAGGCCGCCCCCGGCACCCGCGCCGCTGCCCCGTCAAGCGGGGGAACCGGCCTGTCTCATTAATGGAACGTCCCGCCGCCTGATATGCGAATTCTCGCCTGTCAGGCGGTGGGGTCCATTGCTTAATGCCCGGGATTTTGGCACACAGGCGGCATTCACAAGGACTCCATCGGGATTCATGAAAGACAAGATCAAGACTGGTTACAGCGACCGCCTCGCCGCCGCTGCTGAGGCCCGCAAGGCGCAACTGGCCAAGTTCAAGCCGAAGCCCGCCATCACGGCGACGGAAACGACCGCCGAATTCAAGACCCGGGAACAGATCAAGGCCGAGGAGCGCGAAGCGTTCCGTCTGGCACGCATCAAGGCCAAGGAAGACGCGGCCGCCGCCGTGGCCGAGCGTGAAGCTGCGGCCCTCGAGGCCAAGCGGTCCGAGCGCAAGGAACGCAAGGCCGCCGTGAAGGCCGACCAGCGGGCCCGCAAGAGCTCCCGCTACACCACCCTGGATGCCCTGGCCCAGCTGCAACTCGGCAATCGCGAAGCGTCCTGAGGCCGGGGGCCGCGTCGTCGCGGCCGTCCTGAGGCTCAGGGAATGCCCAGATACTTGTGGGTCTGCACGCTCAGCCGCCATTGCGGATGGGCGAGGCAATAGGCGATGGCCGCGGCCGTGTTGGCCGCCCGGTCCGGACCGTCCATCGGCTGCAGGTAGAACCTTTCGAAATCCAGGCCGGCAAAGCGGGCCGGATCGGCCTCGGCCTGAGGATAGACCAGCTTCAGCTCCTGGCCCGACCGCTGCACCACCTCGGCGGAAGCCTTGGGACTGACGCAGATCCAGTCGATCCCGGCCGGTGCGGCCAGGGTGCCGTTGGTTTCCACCGCGATCTCGAAGCCGGCGGCGTGGAAGGCTGCGATCAGGGGCGGATCCAGCTGCAGCAGCGGCTCGCCCCCCGTGCAGACCACCAGCCGGTGCCCTGCCCCCTGCCACAGGGCCGCCGCAGCGGTGACCACGGCCTCGGGATCGGCAAACCGTCCACCGCCCATCCCGTCCATGCCGACGAAATCCGTGTCGCAGAAGGTGCAGACCGCCGTGGCCCGATCCTCCTCCCGCCCGGACCAGAGGTTGCAGCCGGCAAAGCGGCAGAACACCGCCGCCCGCCCCGCCTGACCGCCCTCGCCCTGAAGGGTGAGGAACATCTCCTTGACTGCGTAGCTCATGCGTCCGCGCGCCATTGCGCATACCCACGGGACCGCAGGTCGCAGGCCGGACAGTCGCCGCAGCCATAGCCCCAGTCGTGCAGATGGGTCCGATCCCCGCGATAGCAGGTGTGGCTCTCCCGCACGATGATATCCACGAGCGCCTCGCCCCCCAGCGTGTGGGACAGGGCCCAGATCCCGCGCTTGTCCAGGGACATGAGCGGCGTCTCCAGCTGGTAGGGACGCTCGATCCCCAGCTGCAGTGCGCGCATCTGCGCATCCAGGGTGCTCTGGCGACAGTCGGGATAGCCGGAATAGTCCGCCTCCCCCATGCCCCCCACAAGCACGTCGATCCCCCGCCGGTCGGCCAGGGCCGCGGCATAGACCAGGAAGACCAGATTGCGGCCGGGCACGAAGGTCGAGGGCAGGCCCGAGGCGGTCATCTCTATGGCCCGGTCGGCGGTCAGGGCCGAAGCCGCCACCGCCCCGAAGCCCCGCAGGTCCAGCAGGTGGTCGTCTCCGAGGCGCGTCGCCCAGTCCGGAAAGGCCTGGGCCAGGGCGGCCCGCACGGCCAGCCGGGCCTCAAGCTCCACCGAATGCCGCTGGCCATAGTCAAAGCCCACCGTCTCGACCCGCGCATACCGCGCCAGCGCCCAGGCCAGGCAGACACTGGAGTCCTGGCCGCCGGAGAAGAGGACCAGCGCGGCGCCCTGCGGCGCGGGGGGCGGGGGGGAAGGGATCTGAACCATGCTGTTCAGCTAGGCCGTCGCCGGGCCGAGGTAAAGAGCCGACCCCCAGACCCCGGGCGACAGACGCATGTCTCAGGACGACGGACCGATCCAGGAGTTGCAATCGGCCCGGCTTCACACGCGCGAGGGGATGTGGCGACGCCCGCCTGGGGGGAACCGACGCCATTTGGTCACAGTCCCCCGGCAATCCCGGAACCGTCGGTCAGGCCAAGCATGCCTTGAGTTGACACAACCGCCCGCGTCATGAGCAAACACCCCCAGCGACAGGCTAGCCGTGGCTTGTCGTGATGGGGGGCAATCCCTGTTGCACGCGGCGCTCGAGGAAAAACTATCCCGCGCAGAGCCACACAGAGGGCCGCCCGGGGTACGGGAGATTTTCAAATGACAGATGCACTGCGTCTGCGCAGCATGCTTGCGCTCGGCGTTTCCCTTGCGGCCCTCGCCCTAGCGGCGCCCGCTTTTGCAGCCAACGACGCGGATGCGCCGGCGGCGAAGGACGACAACACCATCCAGCCGGTGATCGTGACCGCCAGCGGCCGCGCCACGGCCGTCCAGGACGTTCCCATCGCCATCAGCGCGGTCACGGCCGACACGCTGAAGAATGCCAATGTCACGGACCTGAAGGGCCTGACCGGCCTGGTGCCGAGCTACAAGCTCGAGCCTGGCCAGTCGAACGCCGCCGGGGCCACCGCCTCGATCCGCGGCATCGGCACCGGCGGTGACAATGCCGGCTTCGAGTCGGCCGTCGGCTTCTTCATCGACGGCGTCTACCGCAACCGCGCCGGCGTCGCCCTGAGCGAACTGCCGGAAGTGGAACGCATCGAGGTTCTGAACGGTCCCCAGGGCACCCTGTTCGGCAAGAACACCTCGGCCGGCGCCATCAGCGTCACCACCAAGGCCCCGAACTTCAAGGGCACCACCGGCTTCATCGAAGGCACCCTCGGCAATGACAACGACCGCAAGGTCCTGTTCGGCGTCAACGCCCCGGTGATCGCCGACGTGCTGGCCGTGCGCCTGGACGGCAGCTGGGAAAACCGCGACGGTTACATCGAGGACGTCAACTCCAACCGCAAGTTCAACGACAAGGACCGCTACAGCCTGCGCGGCCAGGCCCTGTGGCAGATCAATCCGGACGCGACCCTGCGGGTGATCGCGGACATCTCCCACACCAACGAACAGTGCTGCATCGGCCTGATCGCCCTGAACGGGACCACGGCGGCAGCCGTGAACGGCCTGGCGGCGCTGGCCGGCGTCACCGGCATCCCGGCGTTCGACCAGAACAACCTCAAGACGGCCATCACCCCGGCCCGCGACTATCTGGAACGGGTGGACGACAAGGGTCTGTCCGCGGAGCTGAACTGGAACCTGCACGGCGTGAAGATGTCGTCCATCACGAGCTATCGTGAGTGGAAGGTGCTGCGCGACCAGGACATCGACTTCAGCGGCCTCGATCGCGCCTATCGCCAGGGCTATACCGACGAGTTCAAGACCTTCACCCAGGAAGTCCGCTTCCAGGGCAAGGCCGACAAGCTCAACTGGCTGGTCGGCGGCTTCTATTCCGACGAAATCCTGCCGCACAAGGACAACATCAAGTTCGGCACCCAGGCGGCCCAGTACGTGGACGCGCTGGCCGGTGCCGGCCTGCCTGGCTACAACATCTTCGGCAGCTTCGGTCCGACGGCGACCCAGTACGGGTGTGGCGCGGCCGCGGCCCTGTTCCAGAACTGCCGCGCTCTGTCGGCAGCCCTGTACCAGGGCACGGTTGCCAAGTACGCCCCGCTGATCGGCCTGCCGGCCGCCACGGCGGCAGCCCAGGCTGCTCTCGCCGGCCCGACGGGCTTTGTGGCCTATGGCAACGCCGTGGCCGCGGGTGCGCCGGTGGCGGGAACGGGTCAGAACAACGACACGTTCAAGCAGGTCACGACCAGCGCGTCGATCTTCACCCACGACGAGTACCAGATCACCGACAAGCTCAAGCTGACCTTCGGCCTGCGCTACAACCGGGATGAGAAGAACCTGTCGGCGGGTCTGAACGCCACGGCACCGGGTTGCGGGGCGCTGACGGCCAATCCGGCCTTCGCCGCCTACACCGGAGCCCTGTTGAGCAATGCGAGCCTGGCCCCGCTGCTGACCCTCGTCTGCAATCCGGTGGTCAACACGGTCGCCAACGGCAGCTACAAGACCTCCAAGACCGACGACGCCTTCACCGGCACGGTGTCGCTGTCCTACAAGGTGTCCGACACCGTCATGACCTACGGGGGCTATTCGCGCGGCTACAAGTCGGGCGGCTTCAACCTGGATCGGTCCGGCTTCAACATCACCCCGGCCTCGACGGTGCAGCCGACCCTGGCCGACCTGCACTTCAATCCGGAATATACCGACGCCTACGAGTTCGGCATCAAGTCGACCATCAACCGCAGCACCCAGCTGAACCTGAACATGTTCTACGAAGAGGTCACCGACTTCCAGTCGAACAACTTCTCGGGCTTCAACTTCGTGACCCGGAACATTCCGAAGACGATCAGCAACGGGGCCGAGATCTCCCTGCTGACCCGTCCTCTGGATGGCCTGACCCTGCAGGGTGGACTGCTCTACAACAGCGCGAAGTACGGCTCGACGGTCAGCTTCGGACCGGGCGTGTCGATCCTCAGCGGGACCACCATCTCGGGTGACTCCAAGTGGACTGCGACGGCGTCGGCCACCTACCGGACCGAACTTCCGTTCCAGCACCTGATGGCCCTCGCCTATCTCGATGCGCGCTTCAACTCGCCGTACGAGACCTCCGCGCTCAGCCCGAGCCGGGTCTCCAAGCAGGGCCAGTTCACGGTGGTGAACGGCCGCATCGGCATCAGCCCGCCCAGCGAGCGCTGGAGCCTGGAAGTCTTCGCCCACAACCTGCTCGACCAGTACTACATCGTCGGCAGCTTCGCGGTGCCGGAGCAGAACAACTACGCCGTCTATCCGGGCGAGCCCCGGACCTTCGGTGCCACCATGCGCGTGAAGTACTGATCCAGACGTTCGACGGCCGCCGGTCCTCAAGGACCGGTGGGCCGTCGCATCTTCTGTGTCACCGGATGCGGCGGCGGACCTCGGTCCGCCGCCGTTTTCGTGTCGCCGTCCGAGCCACCCCCTCAGCTTGTGTGTCAAGGCGGTCGCAACCGGACTAGAAAGGGTCACAGGCCGGGCGTATGGGTGCGGCCTCGGTTCTCCGGAAGGGTCCATGCTGGCTTTCATTCTCGCCCTACAGGTCGCCACCCAGCCGATCACGGCCGTCGCCCCTGCGCCGGTCACGCCGCCCCCGGCGGTATCTCGGACCGCCGGTGACCCGCCGCCCAAGACCCTGGAGGAGCGGCTGGCGGACCTGCATGTCCTGTGGACCCAGACCTGCGGCAACCGCGCCTACGGGGCCTATGACGACCTGTGCCAGAACCTGGGCGACGAGATCCGCCGGGCGGAGCGGGACGCCCGCAAGGCGAAGCTCATGCCAAGGCCGGCCGGAGTTGGCACTCCGGTCACGGGCGGAACACCACCGCTCGCCCCCCCGCACTGACCCCGACGGCCACTTTTTCTCGTCTGACACTGGACGTGGCGTCCAAAGGTGCTAGCTCAACCGGCGTCGTCGGTCCGGCGGCCTTGCCTCCAGAAGAATCCCTGTCTCATGTCCGTTCTCTACCAGCGCCTTGCCGTCATCGGCTGCGGCCTCATCGGCTCCTCGGTCCTGCGCGCCGCCCGCGCCGCCGGTCTGGCCGAGAGCTATGCGGCCTATGACCGCAGCCCCGAGGTCCGGGCCCGGGTCGCGGCCCTGGGCCTGGCAGACCTGGTCGGCGACACCCCCCAGGCGGCCGTGAGCGGTGCCGATCTGGTGTTGATCGCCACGCCCCCCGCGGCCATCGGCCCCATGGCCGGCCAGATCGCCGCTGCGCTTGCCCCCGGGGCCACC
>DAINBM010000097.1:0-7929 GCA_036732965.1 Caulobacteraceae bacterium
CCTCGCAGCCATCGTCACCCCGGATCCCGCCCGTTAACCTGGACTCGTTGCCGTGGGCAAGGGGGCGGGCCGCCGGTCCCACTCCCACCGGCGCATGCCCACTGGCGCAGTGCGATCCCTTGACGCTACACTCCTCCCAACAAGACAAATGATGGGTCGGGGAGCGTTCAGAGCATGGCCGGAAACGGATCGGGGACCGTTGAAAGTCCTACATATTCGGCGGGTTACAAGGCCCTGGTGCTGGCGCTGCTGCTGGCCACCTACACCTTCAACTTCATCGACCGCAGCATCATCAACATCATCGGTCAGGCCATCAAGGTCGACCTGAAGCTCACCGACACCCAGCTCGGCCTGCTGGGCGGGTTCTATTTCGCCATCCTCTATACCCTGCTGGGCATCCCCATTGCCCGCATCGCGGAGCGGACCAACCGGGTCTCGGTCATTTCCGTCTCGCTGGTCATCTGGTCGGCCTTCACCGCACTTTGCGGCACGGCCGGCAGCTTCGCCACCCTGGCGGCCTACCGTTTCGGCGTCGGCTTCGGCGAGGCGGGCGGATCGCCGCCGTCCCACTCCCTGATCAGCGACTATTTCCCGCCGAAGCAGCGGGCCACGGCGCTGTCCATCTATTCCGTCGGCATTCCGCTGGGCGGCATGATCGCGGCGGTGGCCGGGGGGTGGCTGACGGAGAACTTCAGCTGGCGGACGGCCTATTTCATCGTCGGACTGCCGGGCATCCTGCTGGCCCTGCTGGTCCGTCTGGTGATCAAGGAGCCTCCCCGGGGTCATTCCGAGGCCAAGGTGGGGGACGCGGCCTATGTGAAGCCGCCCCTGTCCCTGTGGACGGAGCTGAAGGAAATGGGGGCCGTGGTCGCGGCCCTGTTCTTCAAGTGGCCGGTGGTCAACATGATCCTGGGCGTGACCCTGGTGTCCTTTGCCGGGTACGGCACGACCCAGTTCGCGATGGTGTACATCGTCCGGGCCTTCCACCTGAAGCTGGCCATGGTCGGGCTGGTGTTCGGTCTGATCGCCGGGGCCTCCACCATGATCGGCACGCTGGTGGGCGGCTTCCTCCCCGACTGGCTGGGGAAGAAGAATGCCATCTGGTATCCCCTGACCCCGGCCATCGGTCTGATGATCGCCACCCCGATCAGTCTGCTGATCTACAGCCAGACCACCTGGCAGATGATGGCCATCCTCTCGATCCTGCCGGGCATCTTCTCCTACACCTATCTCGCACCGACCTTCGGCGTGGTGCAGAATTCCGTGGCACCGCACCGCCGGGCCACGGCAACCGCGGTGCTGTTCCTGTTCCTCAACCTGATTGCGCTGGGGGGCGGGCCGGTGTTCACCGGCTGGCTGATCGATCACATCGCCAATGCCAATTTCGGCCATCCTCCGGTGCGGGACGTGGTCCAGTCGGTGCTGGGCGCCTTGCACGGGCCGAACAGCACCGGCTTCACCCAGGCCTGCCCGGGGGGCGTGGCGCCCAAGGGGGCCGCGCCGGCCCTGGCCAAGGCCTGCGCCGGCACCCTGGTGGAAGCCACGCGGGAAGGCATCCTCGTCACCTATCTGTTCTCGGCCTGGGGCAGCCTGCACTTCTTCCTGGCGACCATCGGCATCGTGAAGCACATGCGCGAGCGGGCCGCGGCCCAGGCCTGAGCCCCATCGGCGCACCGGAACGGGTGAAACCCCCGGTCCGGTGTGCTAGGGCCGGGAGATGAGCCCGTCACCCGCCGCCGACACTGCGACCCTCCCCGCCGCCTATCTCGGGGCGCGGCGCTTCAGCGTGGCGCCGATGATGGACTGGACGGACCGGCACTGCCGGGCCTTTCACCGGACGCTGACCCGGCGGGCCCTGCTCTATACCGAGATGGTCACCGCCCAGGCCGTGATCCGCGGCGACAGGGACCATCTGCTGGGCTTCGACGGGGTGGAGCATCCGGTGGCCCTGCAGCTGGGCGGCTCGGATCCGGCCCTGCTGGCGGAGGCGGCACGGATCGGCGCGGACTATGGCTATGACGAGATCAACCTGAATGTGGGCTGGCCGTCGGACCGGGTGCAGTCCGGCCGGTTCGGGGCCTGCCTGATGCGGGAACCGGCCCTGGTGGCGGAGTGCGTGGCGGCCATGCGCACCGCGGTGTCCGTGCCCGTGACCGTGAAATGCCGCATCGGCGTGGACGACCAGGACCCGGAGGAGAGCCTCTATACCCTGGTGGATGCCTGCGCCGAGGCCGGGGTCGACCAGTTCATCGTCCATGCGCGCAAGGCCTGGCTGCAGGGCCTGTCGCCGAAGGAGAACCGGGACATCCCGCCCCTGGACTATGCCCTGGTTCACCGGCTGAAGGCCGACCGACCGGGGCTGGCGATCATGCTGAACGGGGGGCTCGCCAGCCTCGATCAGTGCGCGGTCGAGGCGGCCGGGCTGGACGGGGTCATGCTGGGCCGGGCGGCCTATCACGATCCCGGCCTGCTGGGGGCGGTGGACAGCCGCCTGTTCGACGCCAGCGCGCCGCCGGTGAGCCCCGAGGCGGCGATCGAGGCCTATCGCCCCTACATGGCGCGGCAACTGGCGGCGGGCACGGCATTGGCGGCCATGAGCCGTCACATGCTGGGCCTGTTCCAGGGACGGCCGGGGGCGCGGTCCTGGCGGCGGATCATGACGGTGGAGGCCGTGCGCGCCGGGGCCGGGCTCGAGGTCCTGGACCGGGCGCTGGCGGCCCTGCGACCCGCCCGGGAGGCCGAGCCTGCCCTCCGGCTCTAGGCCGCCAGCCGGGCGGCCGCGGACTGAGCGAAGCTCTGGAAGCGCTGGCGGATATCCGCCTCCGGTTCTCCGCACCCCCGGGCCACCAGGTCGCGGCAGACCCGTTCCACGGGGTCGAGGGCATTCTTCGGTGCCAGGCTCTGATGCACCACGTCCTGCGCATAGGCGTCCAGCGCCGTGCCGACCAGCCCCAGACGCTCCCCCGCCCACAGGCCCAGCAGCCGGTTGCGATAGGTGGCGACGGTGAAGGCCATGTGCTCGCTGAAGGCAAAATGGGCTTCGAATGCGCGTTCCCGCTGTTCCAGTGTGTCCATTCCGGTGTCCCCCGTCCCGTCGCTGCAAGGCGACATGTGTGTTGGTCCGAGGCTGCGCCGGGGGGCTTTGCGTCTGGCTAAGAAACGCGGTGAATGACTCTTAATCTCTCTGGATGTTGACGGCGTGGGCCTCGCCCGCCACGCTGGGGCCAGGCACGGGGGATTTTCATGTCAGACCGGATCAGCGACACAGCGGATGCGTCGACCGACGGGTTGGCGGCGGTCGGCGGATGGCGGCGTCGGCTGTTGTCCTTTGCCCAGGCCCTGGGCTTTCTCGCCGTCGCCGTTGTGGTCGGCGGGCTGATCGACATCGGGATCCTGACGCACCTGCACCTCAGGGCCGACGGGGCAGCCCCCGGCCTGCCGGTGATGCTGGCTCTGGAGGTCAGCCAGTGGGTCGGCGTGGTGATCGCCACCGGGCTGGCCGTCTGGGCCTTCAAGCTGAGCCTTGGGCAGGTCGGCTATGCGGTGGGACGAATGACCCCGGGACTGCTGCTGGGCGGGGCCCTGGGGTTCGTGCTGCTGTCGGCCATCATCGGTGTGCTCTATGCCGCAGGCTTCATCCATTTTGCCCCCCTCAGCTTCGAGGGCGCGACCGGTGCCATGTGGCTGGCGGGTTTTGCGTCCTTGTTCCTGCTGGTGGCGCTGGTGGAGGAGGGGCTGATGCGCGGGCCCCTGCTGACTCTGCTGGCGCGGGGGGCCGGGTTCTGGCCGGCGGCGGTGATCACCAGCCTGATCTTCCTGGCCCTGCATCTGGGCAACAAGGGTGAGACGGCGATCGGCATTGCCAATGTCGGGGTGGTGGGCCTCGCTCTGGCCTGGATCCGGCGGCGCACCGGGGCGCTGTGGGCGGCCATCGGCTTCCATGCCACCTGGGACTTTGCCCAGAGCTATGTCTGGGGGGTCCCGGACAGCGGACTGATGCTGAAGGGCTCCCTCACGGTCGCGACCCTCGGGGCGGGTCCGGAATGGCTGACCGGCGGCACGGCGGGGCCGGAGGGCGGGCTGTTGTGCACCGCCTCCGTCGGGCTTCTGGTTCTGGCGGTCGACCGCCTCTGGCCGAAGCGGGCCGCCTGAGCCGGCGCCCGTCGCGCCTCAGACGGGTGCGTTCATGAAGGCGGGCATCCAGCCTTCGTGAGTGGCGCGCAGGTCATCGAGGTCGATGGCCACGATCTCTCCCGCAGGCCCGCGAAGCGCCAGTTCGCAGCCCCCGGCCTCGCCGATCACCTCGTAGGGCACGCCTGCTGCGGTGCAGGCCTCGTCCAGCCCGTCCAGTTGGTCGGGGGAGACGGCCAGCAGATACCGGGCCTGATCCTCGCCGAAATAGAAGGCGTGGTCGGCAATTTCGGTGGGATTGGACAGGCCGATGCCGACGCCGGAGGCCAGCGCCATCTCCGCTGCGGCGACCACCAGGCCCCCGTCGGACAGGTCGTGCACCACCTTCAGCGCGCCGGACACGATCAATCCGCGGACCACGCCTGCTGCCGCCCGTTCCGCCTTCAGGTCCACCGGTGGCGGAGCCCCGTCCTCGCGGCCGAGGACCTCCCGCAGATAGAGGCTGGCCCCCAGCGCTCCCCGGGTCTCGCCGATGAGGGCCAGGACCTGGCCCGTCTTCAGCCCGCCGAAGCCCGCCCGCCGGGTGCTGTCGGCCAGCAGGCCCACGGCACCGACGGTGGGGGTCGGCGGGATCGCCTTGCCATTGGTCTCGTTGTAGAGGGACACATTGCCGCTGACGACGGGGAAGTCCAGTTCGCGGCAGGCCTCGGCCATGCCATCGATGGCCCGGACGATCTGGCCCATGATCTCCGGCCGCTCCGGATTGCCGAAGTTCAGATTGTCGGTGATGGCGATGGGGTCGGCCCCCACGGCGGACAGGTTGCGATAGGCCTCGGCCACGGCCTGCTTGCCGCCCTCATAGGGGTCGGCCTCCACATAGCGCGGCGTGCAGTCGGAGGTGACGGCCAGGGCCTTGTCCGTCCCGTGCACCCGCACGATGCCCGCGTCCGCCGCCGTGGCGGAATCGGCCAGGGTATCGGCCATCACGTGGCGGTCATACTGCTCCCACAGCCAACGCTTGGACGCCCCGTCCGGGCAGCCCAGCAGGCCGAGCACGGCCTCGCGCCAGTCCGTCGGTGCGGGCACCTCGGCGGCGGTCAGTACCGGGCGCTTCGCCGGCTCGGTCCAGGGGCGGTCATAGAGGGGCGCGTCGTCGGACAGGGGGGCCAGGGGCAGGTCGCACACCACCTCGCCCTTGTGCGTCAGCACGATCCGGCCCGTGTCCGTGGTCACGCCGATCACGGCGGCATCGAGGCCCCACTTGCGGAACACGTCATAGGCGTCCTGCTCCCGGCCGGGCTTCAGGATGGCCAGCATCCGCTCCTGGCTTTCGGACAGCATCATCTCGTAGGCGCTCATGCCCGTTTCGCGCTGGGGCACGGCGTCGAGGTCGAGGGCGATGCCGAGCCCGCCCTTGCCCGCCATCTCCACGGAGGAGGAGGTGAGGCCTGCGGCACCCATGTCCTGAATGGCGGCCACGGCCCCGAGGCCCATCAGTTCCAGGGTCGCCTCGATCAGCAGCTTTTCCGCGAAGGGGTCGCCGACCTGCACGGTGGGGCGCTTCTCGTCGGAGGCCTCGTCGAATTCAGCAGATGCCATGGTGGCACCATGGATGCCGTCCCGCCCGGTCTTGGAGCCGAAATAGACCACCGGCAGGCCGGGCTCGGGGGCGGCGGAATAGAAGATCTTGTCGGCGTCCGCGAGGCCCACGCACATGGCGTTCACCAGGATGTTGCCGTCATAGCCGGAATGGAAGTTGGTCTCGCCGGCCACGGTGGGCACGCCGACGCAGTTGCCATAGCCGCCGATGCCGCTCACCACGCCCGCGACCAGCCGCCGGGTCTTGGGGTGCTCGGGTGACCCGAAGCGGAGCGCGTTCAGCAGGGCCACGGGGCGGGCCCCCATGGTGAAGACGTCGCGCATGATGCCGCCGACGCCCGTCGCCGCCCCCTGGTAGGGTTCGATATAGGAGGGGTGGTTGTGGCTCTCCATCTTGAAGATGCAGGCCTGGCCGTCGCCGATGTCCACCACGCCGGCATTCTCGCCGGGTCCGCAGATCACCCGCGGGCCGGTCACCGGGAACTTGCGCAGATGCTTGCGGGAGGACTTGTACGAGCAGTGCTCGCTCCACATCACGCTGAACACGCCCAGCTCCACCTCGTTCGGCTCGCGGCCGAGGCGGTCGAGAATGATGGCGTATTCCTCCGGCTTCAGGCCGAATTCGAGGGCGAGGTCAGCAAGGGACTTGCGGGGGGCGTTTGCGGATGTGGTCATCAGGTGGGGTTAGCGGATTCACGCGCCGTGCGCCAGACCGCGACCGGTCGCCACGAACAGGGCCATGGCATCCAGCCGCAGCTGCCCCTCGGCCCGGGCCACGCCCAGCCGCGCATTGCTGAGCTGGCGGGAGGCGTCGATCACCGGGAACAGGCCAGTGGCCCCCGCCCCGTAGGCCAGACGGTTCAGTCGCAGGGTCTCTGCCGCATGATCCGCCGCCACGTGCTGGGCAGCCAGGGCCTCCTGGTCCCGCTGCACCGCCTGCATCAGGTCGGCCACCTGGCCGAAGGCGCGGAGCACCGTCTGCTGATAGGCGGCCAGCGCCGCGCGGCGCTTCGCCTCCGCCCCCGTCACGCCCGCCCGGAGGCGGCCGCCGTCGAACAGGGGCCCCGCGGCCCCCGCAGCGAGACCGAAGGCGGTGGACGGATAGTTGAAGATGTTCTCCGGTGTCAGGGCCCCCTGGGTGATCTGGGCACTGAGGGACAGGTCGGGATAGAGCCGGGCCGTGGCCACCCCCACATCGGCCGTCGCCGCGTGCAGGCGCGCCTCCGCCGCCAGGATGTCGGGGCGCTGGTGCACGAGGGTCGACGGTAGGCTGACCGGCAGGGTCCGGGGGAGGGTCAGGGCCGCCAGGTCGAAGTCCGGCGGGGACCAGTCCGAGGGGGCATGGCCGGTGAGCACCGCCAGGGCATGGCGGGCCGTGTCCAGCTGCTTCCTGAGCGGCGCGACCAGGGTCTGGTCGGCGGCGAGCTGGGCGCTGGCGCTGACGCCGGCGCTGTGGGCCTCGCCGCCGGCCTTTTCCGCCTGCTGTGCCAGCTCCACCGTGCGGCGGTCATCGGCCAGGATGGCATCCACCTGGGCCAGCTCCTCCCGCAGCACCGCCAGGGTCACGGCCTGGGTGGCCACCTGTCCCGTCAGGGTCAGCCAGGCCGCGTCCCGCTGGTGTCGGGCGGCCTCGGCCCGGGCGGCGGCGCTTTCGCTGCCCCGGCGCGCCCGACCGAAGGCGTCCAGCGGAAAGGTCACCGCACCGCCGAGCGAATAGAGGCTGAACTCCGGATTGTTGGGGAAGCCGCCGCCACTGAACCCGAAGGCGGCGAGGTTCAGACGGTTGCGGGCGGCGCTGGTGCTGGCGGTGACCTCGGGCAGCTCCGCGCCGCGGGCCGCGGCCAGCTCTGACCGGGCGGCATCGAGGCTGGCATCGGCGGACGCGATCTCGGGATTGGCGGCCAGGGCCAGCCGGATGACCGCGTCCAGATCCTTCGACGGGACCAGGGTCCACCAGTCCCGGGCCACGGCCTCGCCGGCCCCGGACAGGCTCACGGGGGAGGCGGTGCTCCGCTCGTCCGCCGGGCGGTAGTCCTTCGCAGCGGTGAGGGGCGCGGGGGGCGTGAAGTTCGGGCCCACGGCAGCGCAACTGCTCAGCAGGGCGGCGAGGGCGACGGAGGCGAGGGTGCGGATCGGTGTCGGGTTCAACGGACGTACTCCACCGCCGTGTGCAGGTCGGCGGCCAGGCTGGCCTTGGGG
>DAINBM010000098.1:0-7876 GCA_036732965.1 Caulobacteraceae bacterium
CATGGGGGCTCCTGACGGGACTGCGGACCCACAGATAGGACACCGATGGCCCGTTTGACAGGGATCAAGGCCGTGCCCGCCCACCGGCGACAGGATCGTGGACCACCTGAGATCAGAAAGGGATCCCGACGATGTTCGACATGGAAAACGGCTGGTATCTGGCCTTGGCCCTCGGGGCCTGCGCGACCTTCATCCTGGTGGTGGGCTCGGTCCACATCTGGAGCAATCTGGGCACCGGTCGCCGCTGACAAGACGGCCGAGGCGCCGCCGGAAGGGGCCGCCTACTGACCTTCGGGGTGGCGGGCCTTGCGGGCCGTCCGGCCGTGGGCGGCAGCACTCTCGGTCGGGGCCATGACGCTCGTCGCCGCCTCGATGGAGGCCGTCGTGACACCCGCCGCCTTGGCGATGCACTGACCCGTGTCCGCCAGGGCGTGCAGGCCCAGACAGAACATGTCCTCGTAATAGGGCTTGGCCACGGCGAGGCACTGATAGAGGTTCAGCTTCGACATGTTCAGGCAGAAGCCGGCCGTCGTGTCGTTCAGCAGGCTCTCCAGCGCGGTCTCGTTCTCTTCCCCGCCCTCGCCCAGCGACGCCAGCGCGGCAATGGCGAGGCTGCGGGTCACGAACGGGGTGAAGGGCGCACTGGCCGGCTCGATCCCGGCGGCACCGGGCAGCTCGGCTGCGATGAAGTCGTCCGATCCGGCCACGGCGGCCGCCAGGTCGCGGACGTCGTCGGCCACCGGCGTCATCGGCGCGGCCGAGACCACCTTGGCCCGGGCCAGCCGGCCCTCGCGATCGGCCACGAAGGTCTTGGACCAGGCCTGGGCGCGCTGCACCTCATAGGCCTGGGCACGGATCTGCCCCCCCAGGACCGCCATCCGCTGGCCGTGCTGGCTCATGGCGGTCATGATCATGTTGGCCGCCGTGGCCGCGCCGGGCATGGCGGTGATGTAGTTGGGGTCCGCGATGATCCGGTCGGCAAAGTCCCGGCGGATGGCGCTGTTGCCCGCATAGACCCGCACCCCGGCCACGAAGGCCGGATCCTGCAGCGCGATCACGGCCCCGTAGGCCACGGCCCCGCGGATCAGTTGCTGGGGCTCGTAGGCCTCCACCTCCGCCAGGCTGGATTCGATGGCCTGACCATTCTCGAAATGGGTGGTCACCGCGGCGGAATGACGCATGTAGGCGCGGTATTCGCTGGCCATTTCCAGCACCCGGACCGACAGGGCCACCGGCGGCAGGGTCGGGCTTTCCACCACCGGAGGCGGGATATTGTCGGCCCGCGAGGCCAGGGCGGGGCTGGAGACCGAGAGGGTGAGAGCGGACAGGGCAGACACGAGGCCGGTGGCGGTAACAGCCAGACGGTCGACCGAACGAGTCCACATCATCTTGAAATCCCACCTACTCTGGACGCGACTTCCGTGCGGGAAGTGCCGGGCGAGACGCAAACTGCCCCCCCGCGGCTTATCCGGCCTTAACCCGGCTGGTTAATATATCGACAGTCTGCCAGCGAACCACGGCATTCGCGTGTCAATCGAACAACTTCGAGACGGACTCCTCGTTGGCGATGCGGCGGATGGCCTCCCCGATCAGCGGGGCCACCGAGACCTGCCGGATCTTGGCGCACTGGCGCACGGTTTCCGAGGCCTCGATGGAGTCCGTGATCACAAGTTCATCGAGGACCGAGCGGGCGACGCGCTCTGCCGCGGCACCGGACAGAACCCCGTGGCTGACATAGGCCGACACGGCCACGGCGCCCTTCGCCTTCAGGGCCTCGGCCGCATTGCAAAGGGTACCGGCGCTGTCGACGATGTCGTCGAACAGGATGCAGCGGCGGCCATCCACGTCGCCGATGATGTTCATCACCTCGCTCTGACCCGGGGCCGGGCGACGCTTGTCGACAATGGCCAGGTCCGCATCGAGGCGGTCCGCCAGTTGCCGCGCCCGCACCACGCCACCCACGTCGGGGGAGACGATCATCAGATTGCCCGGCTTCGTGCCGTGGCTCATGCGGATGTCGTTGGCCATCACCGGAATGGCGACCAGGTTGTCGGTGGGAATGTCGAAGAAGCCCTGGATCTGGCCGGCATGCAGATCCATGGTCAGCACCCGGTGGGCACCGGCGCGGACGATCAGGTTGGCCACGAGCTTGGCGGAGATCGGCGTGCGTCCGCCCGTCTTCCGGTCCTGCCGGGCATAGCCGAAATAGGGCATGACCGCCGTGATCCGCCGGGCCGAGGCGCGGGACAGGGCGTCGATGCAGATCAGCAGTTCCATCAGGTTGTCATTGGCCGGATAGGCCGTCGACTGGATGACGAAGACATCCTCGCCCCGGACATTCTCGTCGATGGTGACGAACACCTCCATGTCGGCAAAGCGCCGGACCTGGGCCCGGGTCAGGGGCATGTCGAGATAGTCGCCGACCGCAGCGGCGAGCGTGGTGTTGGAATTGCCCGCAAGGAGTTTCATGACCCGTCCATCTGGTTTCGGCCCGCGCCGCCGGCGGCCGGTTGTGTTGACTGGCCTTCTAGGACCTGCGGGCGATTTCAGACAAGCATAATCGCCGACAGCAGCCGGCCGTAGTCCGGCTCGCCCCGCTGGAAGGCCCGCCGGTTGGAGAAGTAGCCCTCGTCGGCACAGGTATCGATGCCGATCCAGGCCGCATCGGCCACGCCGCAGGCCCGCAGCCGGGCCAGCACATAGCCCGGCAGGTCGAACATGCGCTTGTCCGTTCGTGCCCCATGGGCGAAGTGGATCTCGGAGCCGGGATCCTCGTCGGCGAATCGCTCGAGGAACTCCAGTCCGACCTCGTAGGAGGCGGGACCGATGCACGGCCCGACCACGGCAACCATCCGCCGGCGGTCCGCACCCTGGGCCTCCATCGCCGCCATGGTCGCCTCCGCCACGCCGGTCAGGGCCCCCTTCCAGCCCGCATGGGCGGCGCCGACCACCCCGGCCGGTCCATCGGCGAACAGGATCGGCGCGCAGTCCGCCGACAGGGCCCCGCAGATCAGGCCCGCCGTTCCCGTCACCACGGCATCCCCCTCCGGCCGCTCGGGACCGAAGGGTGCGCGGGCCACGTGTGCGATGGCCGAATGGATCTGGTGGCAGGTCATGAGGTCCGCCTCCGGACGGCCGAACACCGCGGCAGCGCGGCGGCGGTTTTCCGCCACCGCCTCGGGATCATCGCGGGAGCCACGCCCCACGTTCAGCCCGGCATATACCCCCTCCGACACGCCGCCCGCGCGGGAGAAGAAGGCGTGCTGCACCCCGCTCACGGCCTCGAGCAAGGGGTGGGTCAGGACAGCCGGACGGGTCATGTTGCCTCCTCGGCATCGGGAAACCCACCCGAGAACCCGGGCGGTTCGGCCGGCAGGGAGTGAATGGCCAGGACCTGGAACAGGGTGCCCATCTCGGCGGGATCGGTGATCCGGTGGAGTTGTCGGGCGATGACGGCGGCCAGCTCCGGTCGGCCGCTGCGGATCGCGGAGTCCGAAAGGACCCGGGCCCGGGCCGCGATGCCCATGCGCCGGAGGAACAGTCCCTGGGCGGTGATCGGTGCCGTGCGGGCCCCGCCCCGGCGGGCGGCCGCGGCGACGGACGGGAAATCCACATGCACGGTCAGGTCCGCCTGCCCGGGCGTCGCCAGGGGATCGACCTTGCGATGTCCGGACAGGGCCTGGAAGGTGTCGCCCAGGCCCGGTCGCGCCCGGCCGTAATCGATCAGCAGCGCCGCGCCCCCGGCCTCGGCGATCCGCAGCCCGATCCCCTCCCCCAGGGCCTCCTGCGCCGAAGAGATCTCCAGCACCGCGCCCTCCGGCGCATCCTCGGGTCCGCTGAACCCCGACGGAGGCGGGGCCAGGCCCAGGCACAGCCCCCCGGCCGCATCCACACCCACGCGATGCTCCTGCCAGGCGCCGTCCCGGCGCACGAACTGGCGCACCCCGAAGCAGTCGAGGAACTCGTTGCCGACGAGGATCACGGGCGCGCCATCGGGCACCTGGTCGAGGCTCTCGGCAAAGGACACCGCCTCACCCTCCAGCCGGGCCGCCTGGGCCTGCCGCAGGGGGGCACTGGTCTCCACCAGCCACAGATCCGCCGCCGCCCGAAAGGCCGGCTCTGCCCGGGTCGCGCGCAGCAGGTCGCTCATCAGCGCCCCTGAACCGGGGCCGAGCTCCACCAGCCGGACCGACGAGGGCCGGCCCATGGCCGTCCAGACCGACACGGCCCAGACCCCGATCATTTCCCCGAACATCTGCGAGACTTCCGGGGCGGTGAGGAAGTCCCCGCCGGCACCGAGCCTCGGTCGAGTGGCGTAATAGCCCTCGGCCGGATCATGCAGGCAAAGGGACATGTACTGGGCCAGGGTCAGCGGTCCGGTCTCCTGGATCAGGCGCGCCAGCCGCACGGCAAGTCCGTCCACCGGCCCTCAGCCCTCCGCCACGTCCGCGCGACGGGCCCCGTCGCCCCGCCGCACCCGGTCCACCCAGTCATTGGGCAGCACGGAATGGGGATAGGCCGACAGGCGCTCCTGCAACTCCCCCGGCTCGATCGCGGCACCGGGATCGGGGTCCCCCGCAGGCTCGGAGAGCAGCGCCAGCAGGATCAGGCCAAGGCCGATCAGCACCATGGGCAGGCTGAGGATCATGCCCATGCTGAGGCCGAAGGGGAAGTCCGGCATGCCGAAGTCGGGCTCGCGCACATGCTCCAGGCCGAAGCGGAACATGCCATAGCTGACCAGGAACAGCCCGGTGACTGCGCCCGGACGGCGCAGCCAGCGCAGCCGGTGGGTGGCCAGCCGCAGCAGCAGGAACAGGACCAGCCCCTCCAGCGCCGCCTCGTACAACTGGCTGGGATGCCGGGGCGCAGGACCGGCATTCGGGAAGACGATGCCCCAGGGCAGATCGGTGGGACGGCCCCACAGCTCCCCGTTCACGAAGTTGGCAATGCGGCCGAAGAACAGACCGATCGGCACGGCGGGCGCCGCCACGTCCGACAGCCGCAGGATCGGGATGCCCCGCCGCACGGCAAAGACGATCAGGGCGAGGGACACGCCGATCAGCCCGCCGTGGAAGGACATCCCCCCCTCCCAGGTCCGGAAGATCTGCAGCGGATTCCGCCAGAGGGTCGCCGTGGAATAGAACAGGATATAGCCCAGCCGCCCGCCGACGATAACCCCGAGGGTCACCCACAGGACCAGGTCATCGATCACCGCATCCGTGGCCGGCGGCGGCGCCCCGCCCCAGATCCTGGCATTGCGCACGAGCCCCGTGGCATAGCGCCAGCCGATCAGGATCCCGGCCACATAGGCCAGGGCATACCACCGGATCGCGAGGGTGAACCACGGCAGGGGGATCGAGAGGGCGACCGGATTGAAATCGGGAAAGGGCACGCGTCCGGCTCCGTGCGGGCTCTGATCGTCGGGTCAGTGAATTAGCAGGACCCGCGGCATCCGTCGCCCCCGATTTTAA
Organism: Caulobacteraceae bacterium; assembly: GCA_036732965.1. Taxonomy (GTDB): domain Bacteria; phylum Pseudomonadota; class Alphaproteobacteria; order Caulobacterales; family Caulobacteraceae; genus CAIMFV01. Next base: position 5,472 of record DAINBM010000098.1, read on the forward strand.
CCGTCCCGGGCCCTTTCCCGCTCATCGCTGCAGGGCAAAGGCCGCGTCGACGGAGATCCGCACCCTCAGTTCACCCGGCTCGACGGCGGTCGGGGCCGGTTCGGCCATCCTGGCCGTGGCAAACACCCGCTGCAGCGGCGCTGCCGCCACGAGGCTGCTGCCCTCCGACAGGCGGGTCAGGCGCTGGACGTGCAGGCCGGTGGCCGCGGCATAGAGCTCCGCCCTGTCCTGAAGCGCCTTGACCGCACGGCGGCGGGCCTCGTCCTCCGCCTTCTGCCGGTCGGAAATATCGAAGCTGATGCCGTTGATCTGATTGGCCCCGGACGCGGTCACCGCATCGATCACCGAGCCGGCCCGCCCGATGTCGCGGACAATGGCGCTGACCGTGTTGCTGGCCACATAGCCGGTCAGCCGGGGGGGCTTGTTGGTCTCGTAGGCGTATTGCGGATTGAGGCTGAACCCGGCGGTCTGGATGTCCTTGCCGGCGACCCCGCTGGCCTTCAGGGTCGTGATGGCGGCATTCATCCGTTCCCGGTTCAGGCGGATGGCCTCCGCCCCGGTGGTGGCCATTGCAGAGACGCCCATCTGCAGCACGGCGATGTCCGGCGCGACCTCCACCTCGCCGGTGGCGGAGAGGGACAGCTCCGTCGGGGCGTCCGCGGGCATCGGGGCCGGTGCCGCCGAGGCCAGGCCGCCGACCGGAGCCAGGGACATGGCCCCGATCATTGCCAGCACACCGGCGATGGGAATGCCCGCGCCGATACGGTCCCGCAGAGATGACGTCATCCGACCATTCCTCACATCCGGCACCGCCCGTCGCGGTCACGACCAAGTCCACACTGGCACCCAATCATGACCGATTTGCGCCGGAGGGATCCTTCCCCGCCCGCCCCCTCGGCATGCGGCTTTTCCCCTGCGCCAACCCATGGTAACGCGACGCACGCCGCACAGGCGGGCCCGTAGCTCAATGGTTAGAGCCGACCGCTCATAACGGTCTGGTTGGGGGTTCGAGTCCCTCCGGGCCTACCAGGGCGCCCCGCAAGAACCCCCGCATCCAGCCGGCTAGTCTTTGCCGGTCGTTGGGTTGACCCAAGCTGCCGAGGCCATGGTCGGCGATGGTTTCGGGGAGTTGTTTGTCGCGGCGCAGGGTGATCAGGGCGCGGGCGTAGTCGGGTTCGAACTCCGGGTGCGCCTGGAACGACACCGCGCCGGCATCGCGATACAACAGTCCGGCATAAGGGGTGAAATCGCTCTTCAGGATCACCTCGGCCTCGGGCGGCTTTTCCGTCACCTGATCCTGGTGAGAGGCGGGAAGGCTGACCGTCATGGCGGCGTCCATCCACGGCTCGCGGCCAACCACCTGATAGGTGTGCAGGCCCACGGCCCATCCCTTGGGCGACTTCACCACCGTCCCGCCGAACGCCTGCGCCATCAGCTGGTGGCCGAAGCAGACGCCGATCATCGGCCGACGCCCGCGCGCCCCACGCAGGAACTCGCTTAGGGGGTCGATCCAGCTGTGATCCTCATAGACCCCATGGGCCGAGCCGGTCACCAGCCACCCGTCGCAGGCCTCGACGCTGGCCGGCAGCTCCCCGTTGCGCACGTCATAGACCACAGTGGCGAAGGGCTCGCCCAGCAGGCGGGCGAACATGGCGGGATAGTCGCCGAACTGGCGGTCCAGATCAGCCGGCGGCCGGCCAGTCTCGAAAATGCCGATCTTCATGGTGCTCCGTTCCGATAGGCCAAGGCGCTCAGGGGGCGCGAGGGTGCGGCCCTGTATTTTTCGACGGGCAGGTCTCGCAAGTCAGGCATGCCGTAGGATCGACAGATTCGCTCTGGACGGCGGCGACGCAAGCCCCGTCGCACCCATGTCCGGCGCCTCACCGCTGAGGGAAACGCTGCGCAACGACACGAACAGCTTGTCGGCGCAGTCAGGTCGCCGCCACCGGGCAGCGCTACCAACGCACGAGTCGACGACTGCTGAGGATGGAAATTGGGCGGCGCGTTCAGGCGCAGCGGCGCCAGCCCTGGCCCGGCCGATTGGTGGGGTTGCTGTGAAGACAAGCGAAAAGCCCCGCCGGCGAGCCAGCGGGGCTTTCGAAACTTCAGCCGAGAAGACGTCGTATCAGGCGGCGGCTGCAGGAGCAGCTTGCGCCGCCAGCTTCGCCTTGACCTGGCGCTTGATCTTCAGCGCGCGGGGCGAGAGCACCTCGTCGCGGCTGTTGAGCAGCACGATGTCCAGACCACCCTTGAAGTCGATGGTGCGCAGGGCGGCGTTGGTGATCTTCAGCTTGAAGGACTGACCCAGCGCTTCCGAGGGAAGGGCGATGTCCTGCAACGAGGGCAGGAAGCGGCGCTTGGTCTTGATGTTGGAGTGGCTCACATTGTGACCCACCATCGGACCG
>DAINBM010000099.1:0-7845 GCA_036732965.1 Caulobacteraceae bacterium
CATCGCCGATCACGTCCGCCGTGGCGGTGACCTGATCGAAGCTTTCCGGGTTCATGAAGTGATAGCCGTCCCCGTCCTGGTAGAGGAAGGTATGCGGGCGGTCGTCGACAATGGCGCGCTCCACCTGCTCGGTGGTGCGGTAGCGCTCCGAGATCTTCACCCCGTCGGAGATGCGGCGCATGTTCAGCTGAGTGACCGGCGTGCCCTTGCCGGGGTGGATGTTCTCGGCGTTGAGGACGATGTAGAGCTTGCCGTCGATGTCGACCACATTGCCCTTGCGCAGCGAGCTGGCGATGACTTTCACTTCAGGTCCGTCCGTCTTCCCGGGGCGCGGGCCGGACAGGGTCCGACCGTCGTGCGCGCGTGTGGCTTCGATCCGCTAGGATTTCGCGATCCGCGCTCGTATAGCGATCCGTGCGCAGAGCGCTAGAGGGTATTTGATGACCACTCCCGCAGACCGGGGTTTCCGTTGAGCCTGACCGTCGCGTCCGACACGCCGCTCTGGGACCCTGCCCGCCATGCCGACCGCCGCCCGAGGCTGCTCGCCCGGAACCGGATCACCCGGGCGGTCCGGCAGTGGTTCGCGGGCCAGGCCTTCGAGGAGGTGGAGACCGCGGCCCTGCAGATCTCCCCCGGTAACGAGGCGCATCTCCATGCCTTCGCCACCGAGGCCCTGACCCTCGACGGCACGGCACGGACCCTCTACCTGCACACCTCCCCCGAATTTGCCTGCAAGAAGCTGCTGGCGGCGGGGGAGACGGCGATCTTCAGCCTCGGCAAGGTCTGGCGCAACCGGGAGCGGGGCCCCCTGCACCATCCGGAGTTCACCCTGCTGGAATGGTACCGGGCGGGGGCACCCTACACCCAGCTGATGCAGGACTGCGCCGATCTGCTGGTGCTCGCCGCCGAGACCGCGGGCACCCGCCAGTTTGCCTGGCGCGGCACCACCGCCGACCCCTTCGCCCCGCCGGAACGGGTGACCGTGACCGAGGCCTTCGCCCGCCATGCGCAGATCGACCTGATGCGGTCCATCGCCGCGAATGGCGAGACCGACCGGGACATCCTCGCCGAGGACGCCGCCCGCATCGGCCTGCGGGTCGCCGTCGACGACAGCTGGGCGGACCTCTTCTCCAAGCTGATCGTCACCCATGTGGAGCCGAAGCTGGGGATCGGGCGCGCCACGATCCTGTGCGAATATCCCGTGGCGGAGGCGGCACTGGCCCGCCCCTGCCCCCACGACCCCCGGGTGGCGGAGCGGTTCGAACTCTATGCCTGCGGGGTGGAACTGGCCAATGCCTTCGGCGAGCTGACCGACCCGGTGGAACAGCGCCGGCGGTTCGCGCTGGAGATGGACGAGAAGGCGCGGGTCTATGGCGAGCGCTACCCCCTGGACGAGGATCTGCTGACCGCGCTGGCCTCCATGCCCCCCGCCTCAGGTGCGGCCCTCGGCCTTGACCGGCTGGCCCTGCTGGCCACGGGCGCCCGGCATATCGAGGAGGTCCTGTGGTCTCCCGTGCCCCGATGACCCGCACCCTGCGCACCGCGACGGAGCTGGCGACGGAGGGCCTGGTGGCCCCGGATCGGGTCTCCGCGCTGGACGGCGTGGCGGCGCGCTATGCCGTGGCCGTCACCCCGGCCATGACAGCACTGATCGACCCCGCAGACCCCGCGGACCCCATCGCAGCCCAGTTCATTCCCGATCCCCGGGAGCTGGTGACCCTGCCGGACGAGGCCGCCGACCCGGTGGGAGACCATGCCTTCAGTCCGGTTCCGGGCATCGTCCACCGCTATCCCGACCGGGTACTGCTGAAGATCACCCACACCTGTGCCGTCTATTGCCGCTTCTGCTTCCGGCGGGAGATGGTGGGGCCGGACGGGGACGGCGACCTGTCCGGGGCGACGCTGGATGCCGCCCTCCGCTACATCGCAGACACCCCGAGGATCTGGGAGGTGATCGTCACCGGCGGCGACCCTCTGGTGCTGTCGGCCCGGCGGCTGCGCGACCTGTCCGATCGGCTGGCCGCCATCCCCCATGTGCGGATCGTGCGCTACCACACCCGCATTCCCGTCGTGGCGCCGGAGCGGATCACGGACGCTCTGGTGGCGGCCCTGACCTGCGCCGACAAGGCGGTCTATGTCTCCCTGCACGCCAACCATCCCCGAGAGATGACGCCGGACGCCCGGGCCGCCTGTGCCCGGATCATCGATGCCGGCCTGCCCATGCTCAGCCAGACGGTGCTGCTGAAGGGGATCAACGACACGCCGGAGGTGATGGGCGAGCTGATGCGGGCCTTCGTCGAAACGCGCATCAAGCCCTATTATCTGCATCATCCGGACAAGGCCCCCGGCACCGGCTGGCTTCGCACCGACTTCGAGACGGGCCGGCAACTGATGCGCGCCCTGCGGGGAGACCTGTCGGGCCTGTGCCAGCCGACCTACATCTTCGACATCCCCGGCGGCCACGGCAAGGCTCCGGTGGGACCGGATTATCTGTCCGGGCGCACGGCGCAAGGCCGCGGGATCGAAGACCCTTGGGGCCGGATCCACCCCTTGGCCGGGGACACGGATGCTGAAATGACTGCGGATTTCGAGTGAGGTCTGACGAGACCCGTTGCCCCCTTGCGGCCGAGACCTGCCAGCCCCGCCGTTGAGCTCAGTTCGACGGGCGTTCCTGGCCGTCCGCGACGGGCTCGACCGGCCGCGCACTCAGCAGGGCCTGCACCGCATGGCTCATCACCCGCCGCGCCCGCTCGGGACCCAGCCCCTGATCGGTGCGCATGCGGATCCAACTGTCGAGGGACATGACGAGGTCAAGGGCGTCGAAGGTGTCATCATCGATGCCGACGGGCAGCACCCCCACCAGGGCCGCACGCAGCACCCGGTTCATCTCAAGGCTCTTGGCCTTGAGCAGATCCGACCGGTGCCGCTGGGCATTGGCGGCCCGGCGATAGGGCATGACCGTCTCGAAGGCCTCGGACCTGCGGCGGATCAGGGCATCGAGCCGTTCCTGCCAGGTGCCCCCGGGAAGGGGATGGTCGACGACGTTGCGCAGACGTGCCTCGACGATGGCGTTCATCTCCCGGCGCAGCCCCTCCATGTCCTTGAAGTGGCGGAAGACGCTGCGCAGCCCGACCCCGGCCCGTTCGGCCACGGACTCGGCGCTGGGCTCCAGATCGTCGGCCTCGACCAGTTGCATCAGCGCCTCGACGATCCGGCGACGACTGTCTGCAGACCGCAGCCTCCGGCCGTCGGTGACGGGGTCCGCGGCGGACGGGACGGGGCGGGCGGCGTTGGCACTCATGCGGACTCCTGCCGTGTCGAGGACGGACCCGGACCGGATCCCCACCCGAGCGATAGCAGAATTCGTCCGGACACAAAGCGTCGTCGATCATCCGACCGTCCCGCAGGCGGCGTTCACAGCTCTGCGAACAGTCCTTCGCAGCCCGTGCCCGCCAGCGCCGTGTCCACTGTCGCGCGGTGGGCGGGGGCGAGGGCCTGATAGTCCTGCCGCAGCCAGTTGAGGCACTTGGCCTGGTACGGGAAGGGCTGCTGCACCCACTTGCGGCCGTCGATCACGGTCTCCACGCTCTCGGCGCCGGACATGACCCCCCGGGCATTGGCGATGAGCAGGGGCACATAGACCCGGCCGATCTCGGTGAGCAGGTCCCCCACGGTGGTCGGCAGGGCGGCGGGGTCGAACCAGTCCTCGGGCGTCGGCTCCAGCCCAGACAGATCCTCCATGGCCGCGGCATAGGCCACCACGCGGGGCGCGGTCTGGCTGGCGAGCGCCATGGGTGTCGGGTCGAAATGGGCGAGCTGGGTCAGCTGGCCGAACATGCCGAAATCCCCTGCCCCCGGACGCGCGCCCAGGGCAAAGCTGTGGGAGGCCAGATGCCGGTTCAGGATGGCGAGGAGGCGCTTGTAGCTGTCCTCGATGGTGGTGGCGGTGATCTCGTTGGAGCCGACGAAGCGCAGGCGGCCGATCTGGCGTTCGGAAAACACCTTGCCCAGGGTCGCCAGTTCCTCGTCGGAGAGGGGCTTGCCCATCCAGTTGGGCAGCACCGTGGCCGACTTGGCAATGTCCTCGGCGAAATGCCAGCGATAGTGGAACATCATCTTGGTCATCCACTCATCGCCATAGTCCTCGATCAGGGCGTCGAGGAAGGCCAGGGCCGGGTCGTGGGGGATGACCGGCCGCGGAGCGAATGCCGTCTCGAAGCGACGGATGATCGGGCTCGAATCGGTGACCGCCTGCAGGGTGCCGCCCTCGTCCGGCAGATAGAAGGTGGGCAGCAGGCGGACCTTGGGCTGGGGCAGCCCCTCGAGCCCGCGGGAGCCGGCCAGGAACCGGTAGGCGATGCGGCGATAGCGCAGCACCGCCAGCATCTTGCGGGTATAGGGCGATCCGGGGGACCCGCTCAGGGTGACCGGCTGTTCGATCGTCATGGGTATTGCATCCTCTTGCCGGTTCGCGTGCCGCAGGCGGGCGGCCGGATAAATTGGCGTCTATCGCGCCATATTATCCGGCCGCTGTCCAGTCCTGCCGGATCAGGCGTCGAACATGATCACCGAGCGGGCGACCTTGCCGGTCTTCATCTCCTCGAAGGCCTCGTTCACCTGCGCGAGCTTGATGCGGTGGCTGATGAGGTCGTCGAGCTTGAGCTTGCCCGACAGGTAGAAGTCCACCAGCCGGGGCATGTCCACCGGGAAGCGGTTGGATCCCATCAGCGACCCCTGCAGCCGCCGCTCGCCCAGGAACATGTATCCGGGCAGTTCGATGGTCTGGCCGATGGGGATCATGCCGATGATGTTGGCCACGCCGCCGCGGCCGGTCATCAGGAAGGCCTGCTCCGAGGTCTTCTTCAGGCCCACGGCCTCGAAGGCGTGGTCAACGCCGCCCCTGGTCATCTCCTGCACCGCCGCCACCGGGTCGGTGTCCGCCGCGCAGATGAAGTCCGTGGCCCCGAAGTGCCGGGCCAGGTTGTCCTTGGAGGGCGACATGTCGATGGCGATGATGCGCGAGGCCCCGGCAATGGCCGCGCCGTTGATGGCCGCGAGCCCCACCCCGCCGCAGCCGATCACCGCCACGGTCTCCCCCGGCCGGACGTTGGAGGTGTGGATCACCGAGCCCACCCCGGTCATGACGCTGCAGCCGATTAGGGCGGCCCGGTCCAGGGGCATGTCCTTGCGGATGGCCACACAGGCGTTCTCGTGGATCAGCATCTGCTCGGCGAAGGAAGACAGGTTCAGGTACTGGGCCATGGCCGCCCCGTCCTGGGTGAGGCGGGTGGGATTGCCCTCCTCCCGGCGGGTCTCGGCCCCGTCGCACAGGCTGAGATGCCCGGTGACGCAGTGCCGGCAATGGCCGCAGAAGGCCGACAGGCAGGTGATGACATGGTCGCCCGGCTTCACCGTGCGGACCTCGGAGCCCACCTGCTCGACAATGCCCGCGCTCTCATGCCCCAGCACGGCGGGGAGGACGGTGGGATACTTGCCCTCGATGAAGTGCAGGTCCGAATGGCAGACGCCGGCGGCGACGGTGCGGATCAGCACCTCCCGCGGGCCGGGCTTGGAAATCTGCACGTCCTCGATCTGCAGGGGCTGGCCCACCTGGCGAAGCACTGCGGCCTTCATGTCGTCTCTCCCGGTTCTTGTATGGTTGCCACGAGTGTGACCCGGCGAAGCCGCCCCCGTCCAGCCTCGATCTGACGGGAGCGGTTGCCTTCCCCATCGTCAGGGTGACAGGCTGGGGAAAATCACAAGACGACACGGGAGACGACCATGGGCGATACGGACTTCACCGACCGGCGGGTGCTGGTGGTCGGCGGCTCCAGCGGCATCGGCAACGGCATCGCCCACGCCTTCCGGGATCGCGGCGCAAAGGTCTGCGTATGGGGCACACGGGCGGCCCGGGAGGACTATGCCGGGCTGGAGGGGTCCGATCTGACCGGCCTTGCCTATGCCGGGGTCGATGTCGGGGACCCCGACGCCATAGAGGGCGCCCCGGCCCCCTTCGACGGCCTGGATGTGCTGATCCTGTGCCAGGGCACGGTGGTCTATAATCGCGGCGAGTTCGAGCGGGCGGGCTGGGACCGGGTCATGGCCGTGAACCTCGACAGCCTGATGCACATCTGCCGTCGCTTCCGTCCGGACCTGGCCGCCAGCCACGGCGCGGTGGTCATCGTCAGCTCCATCGCCGGCCTGAAGGCCAATCGCGGCAACCCGGCCTATTCGGCCTCCAAGGCCGGGGCCATCAGCCTGACCCGCACCCTGGGGCAGGCCTGGGCACCGGAGGGCATCCGCGTCAACGGCCTGGCGCCCGGCCTCGTCGACACCAAGCTGACCAAGGTCACCACCGAGAACCCCAAGCGACGGGAGGGGGCACTGGCCTCCATCCCGTCCGGACGCCTCGGCACCCCGGCGGACATGGCCGGAGCGGCCCTGTTCCTGGCTTCTCCCCTGGCCGCCTATGTCAACGGCCACACCCTGGTGGTCGACGGCGGCCTGAGCCTCTGACCGCCGCCCCCGCCTGAAACATCCGCCTGAAACATCCGACCCCTTCGTCAGCCCCCGAGGCGGGCGAAGCCCGTCTCGAAGGACGCACCGCATGACCGCCTACCCCACCCTGATCATCGAGAAGGACGGCCCCGTCGACTGGGTGACCCTGAACCGTCCGGACCAGCTGAACACCCTGAACCATCAGATGGTGGACGACCTCTTGGACTATTTCGGGGCCCTCTATTTCGACCGGACCACCCGGATCGTCGTCCTGCGCGGGGCGGGCCGGGCCTTCTGCGCGGGCCTCGACATCAAGGAGAGCGCCAGCCAGCGGCAGCAGACGGACAACGCCCCCGCCGGTCCCTCCGCCGGGCTCCTGTCCCAGCGGCGGATCTCCGAGATCGTGATGCGCATGCGCCGCTGCCAGCAGCCCATCATCAGCCTGGTGCACGGTCCGGCCTGCGGCGGCGGCTTCGCCCTGGCGCTGGCCTCCGACATCCGCATTGCGGGCGAGAGCGCGCGGATGAATGCGGCCTTCATCCGCATCGGGCTGAGCGCCTGCGACATCGGCACCTCCTATTTCCTGCCGCGACTGGTGGGGGTGTCGGTGGCGTCGGAGCTGATGCTCACCGGCCGCTTCATCAATGCCGAGCGCTCCCTTCGCACCGGCCTCGTCAGCGAGGTGGTACCCGACGACCAGCTGGCCGCTGCGGCAAAGCCCTATCTGGACGAGATGCTGACCACCACGCCCATCGGGCTGCGCCTCACCAAGGAATGCCTGAACATGAGCGTGGATGCGCCGGGCCTCGAGGCCGCCGTGGCCATGGAGGACCGCAACCAGATCCTGTGCAGCCAGTCCGCCGACTTCCGCGAGGGCATGGCCGCCTTCCTCGAGAAGCGCCCGCCCCAGTACCGCGGATACTGAACCCCATTTCATCGGCCCGGAGGCCCCCATCATGACCTATCCCCTGCCCAACATCTCCACCGACCTCACCGGCCAGACGGCCCTGGTCACCGGCGCCTCGTCCGGCCTCGGCCTGCGCTTTGCCCGGGTGCTGGCCGCCGCCGGGGCCAAGGTGGCACTCGCCGCCCGCCGCACCGACCGGCTGGAGGGCCTCGCCGAGGAGATCCGCAGCCAGGGGGGCGAGGCCGCGGCCTTTGCCCTCGACGTCACCGACACCGACCAGCTGACCTCCATCGTGCCGACGGTGGAAGCCGCGCTGGGCCCCGTCACCATCCTGGTGAACAATGCGGGCATCCCCGACGCCCAGCGCGCCACCAAGATGTCCATCGAGCTGATCGACCGGGTGATGGACATCAACCTGCGGGCCCCCTTCATCCTGTCCT
>DAINBM010000100.1:0-7818 GCA_036732965.1 Caulobacteraceae bacterium
GTGTCGTAGCATCGTCATGATGGACAATAGGTCCGCAGAATTCCATGCAGCCCCAGACGGCGCCCCCCCCGATAATCGCGCCCTCGAAACAACCTATCTCAGCGGTTATTGCGCATCCAGCCTCCGCACCGATGGCAATTGGGTTTGTCCCATTTGGATCACTATGATTCAGTGGGTCATCATGCGTATAGAGATACCAGTCTGGCCCATCCTTGTAGCCGATGGGGTCGGTCTGCAGGGATTAGGCCCCCTGACGGCCATCGGTCATGGCGAGGCGGGTTTTTCTGAAGCAAGTCCTGGGCTTAAGGGTCTCTCGGCCGTCGCGGTTACGCGCCGGGGCCGGATTTTCCCTTGAAGCGGTTTCGGGCCGCTCGGATTCGATTTTCAAAGACCTTCAGGTGGAGCTTTGCACGCGCGCCGGCGCGCGTGAAGGGGTGCCCGCGCAGGGCGCGGGCGCCTGGCTGGCTAAGAGGAAGATGGGGGCAGGTCAGTCCTCGGTTTCGGCTTCGAGGATGGCGTCCAGCACGGCCCTGGCGCTGGCGAGCTTGGCGCCGGGGTGGGTGGCGGCGTGGATCTCCGCCAGCTTGCCGATCGCCACCTTGGCGTAGATCTGCGTCGTCTCCAGGCTCTCGTGGCCGAGCATGGCCTGGATGAAGCGGATATCGGCGCCGCCCTCTAGCATCAGGGTCGCCGCCGTGTGGCGCAGCAGATGGCAGGAGCCCGGCTTACCGACGCCCGATCGCTCGATATAGCCACTGATCCGGTCGGACAGCTTCTTGGGCGCCATCGGCGTGCCGGCGGCGGAGAGGAACAACAGGCCCGGATCGCGGCCGGCGACAAGCTGGGGGCGGGCCTGGTCGCGGTAGACCTCCAGCCAGGCCCTGGCCCGCTCGCCCAAGGGGACCACGCGGTCCTTCTTGCCCTTGCCTTGGCGCACCATGATCACCTGGCGGGCGTAGTCCACGTCATAGAGGCCGATCTTGGTCAGTTCAGTGCGCCGGATCGCCGTCGCATAGAACACCTCCAGGATCGCCCGGTCCCGCAGGCCCACGGGGTCGGTCAGGTCCGGGACGGCCATCACCGCGTCCGCCTCCTCGGCCGTCAGCGTCATGGCCGGCAGGCGCCGCTCCAGCTTGGGCAGCTCCAGCTCCGAAGCCGGGTTGGAGAGGATATGGTTCTCCTTGGCCAGCCAGCGGAAGAAGCCCCCGACGCGGGCCAGCCGGCCGCCTTGGGTGGGGAAGCTGAGCGGCTGACCGTCGGCTTTGCGCCAGTGGTAGAGGTGGCGCTGGTAGCGCTCCAGGATCGGCCGGGTGATCTCCCTGGGCTCGGCCAGCCCCCGCTCGGCGCACCAGACGATGAAGGCGTAGAGGTCGCGGCCCCGGCTCTCGACGGTCTCGGGTGAGAAGTTCCGCTCCGCCAGCCAGGCCATGTAGCGCGTCCGCCAGGTCGCCAGGCTGTCCGGGTCGCCTTCGCCCGGCAGCGGCGGGTTCTTCACCCCGCGCATCAGGCGCCCGCTGCGGCCGGCATGGCTATGACAGCCGCGCCGTTCCTCCCCAGACGTGCGTTTGGCGGGGTGGGCGGATCGGATTCGTCCAAGGCCTTGCCGGGCAAGGGCGTTCCGCCATGTTCCGCGCCCCGACCACCCCCCGGCCGGGGGCCGACCAGGGGCCGACCGGACCCCGACCGATCATCTCCGGCCCCCGACCGATTCCCGTCGTAGCTCATTTCGTTCGCGGCCTGTTCGGCGGCCAGAGCCTCGGTGTCGATCAGGCCCATCAGGAAGGGCGCCCCGTCGGCGCCCTCGCCGTCATAGACCAGCTCATAGACGAAGCGGGCGGCGTGCTGGCCGTCCACGGCCCGGCGGACGATCAGATATTCCAGCTCCAGCAGCCGGCCCAGGTGGACCTTGAGCTGGGTGTCGCTCCAGCCCGTCGCCTCGCGGACCTGGCGGCGGATGAAGCGCACCTCGCGGGGTTTGACGCCCTCGGTCTCGGCGCGCGCCGCCACCATATCCCGGACCAGGCCAAGCAGGCGCCGGGTTTGCGGCGGCAGCTCGTCCAGCGTGGAGCCCAGCACGGCGTGGGCCAGGCGGTTGGCGGCGGTGATGTCGGCGATCGTCGCCTCGATGTAGGCCACGGGCTCCTGGCCTGGCCGGGCGAGCTGGAGGGTCGGCCGCTGGTGCTGGTGCAACAGCGCTATGGTGCGGATCAGCGCCAGATATTTGCGATGATCGCGCCGGGTGCGGGTCTGCTCGTCCAGGAAGGTCAGCCGCTCGGCGAAGGGATTGACCACCTTCAAGGGGCGGATCAGCCGTTGGGCGTTGTGGTGCAGGGTCAGGATGCGCGCCCGATCCTCGCCGGCCGTCAGCCCCTCCAGGGTCTCCTCGAACCGCTGGCGGGCATGGATGGCCCGGGTCTGCTCGCGGCTCTCGTCGATCGTCAGCACCAGGCAGCGGTTCTTCAGCTCCTCGTCCAGGTCGATCGCCGTCGTGGTCAGCATCAGGGCCACAGGCCCCTCAACCGTATAGTCCTGCGTCACCAGCTTGCCCGTGGCCGGGTCCTTGCCCGTGGAGGCGATCGTCAGGGTTCCCTGGCTCTGCAACAGCTTCAGCGCATAGGCGGCCTGGCGCACGCCTTCCTCCTCGGCGATAGCCAGCGCCTTGTGTTTCAGGTCCGCCTCGCCGAGGTAGAACAGGCTCTGCCCCGTCATCGCCGAGTAGGCCACCCGCTCCTCCGGCGGCACCAGGTCCAGCACCGCGTCCATCAAGGCGCTCTTGCCGGCCGCGCTGGTGGACTGGATCAGGACCGCCAGCGGCTTGTCCAGCTTGCGGCTCAGCGCCGCCAGATAGACCGCCTGGGCGTTGGCCTCCTCGCCGACCACGCCGCACGCGGCCACGTCGGCGGCGATCCGGGCCATCAGGTCCGGCGCGCGCAGCCAGGCTAGAGCCTCGGATTCCTCCACCAGGCTCATCGCCGCCGGCGCCTTTTCCGACGCGCGCCGGGCCTGCTCAAGGGCTTCGTCCTGCACGGCCTCGAGCTTCAACAGCACCTGGCCGAGGTCGCGCTTGACCGCCTCCAGGGGCAGACTCAGCTCCAGCGCCGCCTCCGCGGCGAAGCCGCCGCGGGCCTTGGCGCTCAACAGGTCCAGGCCATCGACGTGGAAGGCTTCTCCGCGCCGGACCATGAGGTTGATTTTCAGGCTCTCGGCCGAGCTGTTGCGCGCCAGGCCCCGCGCCCGCCAGGTGCGATCCCCCAACCGGATCACGATGTCCCGGTCGCCGACCTCGGCCTCCACGGCCGGCGGCGCGGCCGGCGGGATCGGGCTGGCGGTCGTCGGCTTGGACGGTTCGGGCGAGGCTTCTTCCTTAGCCGCTAAAGGGGCGATGGGTTCAGGCGCCAGCGTTTCCGGCTCCAGGCCGATGGCGGCGGCTTCGTCCAGCGCCGGGCGGCGGCGATCCGCCGTCCCCGCCATCCATTCGGCGGCCCGCAGCATGGCGCCCAAGGATTTGGGAGCGGGCCTCACGGCCAGGGCATAGGCGTTGGCGTCCATCCCCTTGGGGAAGTTCACCCGATAGGCGCCGATCCCCCGCGCGGCCAAAGCCTCGGACACGGCCGCCGCGCCCTTGTCGCCGGCCGCGTCCCGATCATAGGCGATCAGCACCCGTTTCACCCGATGGGAGACGATCGATTCGAGGATTTCGTCGGTGAAGCCGCCGGCGCCATAGGCGCTGGTGACGTGCCGATAGCCGGCCGTCCAGAAGGTCAGCGCGTCGATCAGCGCCTCGGTGAGGATCAGCTCATCGGAGGCGGCGAAGGCGCCCAGATTGAACACCCCGCGATGCGGCCCCGGCAGGTACAGATGGTCCGGCGTGCCAGCCCTTAAGTCGGCCCTGATCTTGCGGCCATAGAGGTTCGTCACCCGCCCATGAGCGTCCAGGATCGGGATCACGAGCGAGCCGCGAAGATGCTCGTGGCCGCTCTCGCGCAGCACGCCAAGTTGCTGCAACCGACCCCTGACCTCGGCGCCCGCCTTGCGGTTCGCGGCCGGCAACCGATAGCCCAAGGTTCGGTCCGCATACCCCAGCCGGAACGTCTCGATCAGCTCGGGATGTTGCAGCCCGCGACGCTCCAGATAGGCCAGCGCCTCGGGGGTCTGTTTGAGCGCCGTGTGGTAGTAGCCGACCACTTCATTCAGCAGCTCGGCGTCCTCGGCCGGCGCGGCGATCGGCGTCAGTTTGACGACCGTCGAGCGCGCCACGGACGCCGTCGCCGGTGCCGATCCCGCGCGCTTTTCAACGTCCGGCATGGCGTCGGATTTGAGCAGTTCGACGGCATGGCGGAAGCTCACGCCCTCGCGTTTCATCACCCATGCGATCACGTCCCCGCCCGCGTCGCAGGCGCCGAAGCAGCGCCACAGATTCTTCCCCGGCGTGACCACGAGCGAGGGCGTCTTGTCGTCGTGGAACGGGCAGCGGCCGACGTGATCGGCGCCACGTTTCTCCAGCACCACGCCCGAGGATTCGACCAGTCCAACCAGGCTCACTTCGGCCTTCAACCGCTCGATCTCGGTGTCCGGGATACGGGCCATCGGCGGCGGCTCCTAAAAAACCTGTCAAGGGGTTCTGAGTAAAAATAACCGCCTTTCGGATTACTCCCATTGGGAGTAGTGTCAAGCGTGCTTCTAAAAACAGGGGTTATGACGATGGCCGATCTCAAGCGGATTTCGGCAGACATGAAGACTAAGGACGACGCCTTCTTTAAGCGGCTCGGCGCCCGCATCGCTCAGGCCCGCAAGCAGATGGACATGACCCAGGTCCAGCTCGCCGAACGGCTGGGCATCGCCCAGCAGACCCTGGCCCACTACGAGGTCGGTCGAGCCCGCATCGCCGCCGACCTTTTGCCGGTCCTGGCCGAGGCGCTGGAGCTGTCGCTGGACGAGATGCTGATCGGTCAGCCGGCCGCCCGGCCCGCTGGCAAGCGCGGCCCCGCTTCACGCCTCCAGCAACAGATCGAGGCCATCGGCCAGCTCCCTAAGGCCAGGCAGCGCGTCGTCTCCGAAGTCCTCGACGCCATGCTCGCCCAGCACGCCCTCTAGGAGCCCCCCATGCCCGCCAACCCGGCCCTGATCGAGAAGCTCAACACCCTGCCCATGGACCGCCTCGCCGAGGTCGAGGACTTCGTGGATTTCATCCGCCAGCGCGACCAGGACCGCGCCATCGTCCGCGCCGCCGGCGCCGCCAGCGCGCCCGCCTTCGCCGCCGTCTGGAGCAACCCAGAGGACGACGCTTACGATGCCATCTAAGGCCGCCGCCAGGTCCCGAGGCCCCGCCAAGCCCCAGGCCCTGAGCTTCGGCGCCATCGTCCTCGTGCCGTTCCCCTTCACCAGCCAGGCCGCCTCCAAGCAGCGGCCCGCCGTCATCGTCTCCAGCCGCGCCTACAATGTCGAGCGCCCTGATCTGATCATGATGGCCGTCACCAGCCAGCTCCGCCCCACGCCGGCCCTCGGCGAGGTCTGGCTGCGCCACTGGCAGGCCGCCGGCCTGCTCAAGCCCTCCGCCGTCAAGCCGGTCTTCGCCACCCTCGAACAGGGCCTGGTCATCCGCCGACTCGGCGACCTCGACGCTGAAGACCAGAACGCCCTGCGCCTCGCCATCGGCCAGATCATCGGCTGACGCGCCGCCGCCGATCGGCGGCCACATCGCAGTGACCGCCCCAAGGTTCGGCTCTCAGCCGCGCCTCTGGCGGAGCCTTTCAGCAGCTCTGTGAAGGAAGGATCGGCGCGGCCGATCGGCATGACGTGCATCCGCCGCCCGCCGTCTCGCCGGCGCCGGACACGTCCCGGCCGTCGTCGATCACCGAGGCTTCGCATCGAGGGATCGCGACAGCGATCATGCCAGGCCCTCAGCGTGGACGGTCGGACGGGTCAACCCCTGCGGCGCGAGCCGCAGCCCGAAGGGCGCGCAGGGCCGCAGGCCCGGAGCGGGGTTGAGGCGGCCGGCCGGCCGGCGCTCCCACCACATCGATGCAGACGGCCTCAGCGCCGCGCCTGGGCCGCCGGGGCGGCCGTTGGGCGCCAGCCGGCGCTCCTGGGATCGCTAAGGGCAACGCCCTTGGCTCGGGTCCGGGCGGGGCCTGGCGCAGGCGTCGGCGGGGCGCAGCCCAGGCGAGGGGTAACTGCGCCATTGTCCGCAATGTCGGATTTCGGACCCGCCGCCCCGCCGCTCGCGGGGAGGTCCCAGGCGGAGCCTGGCGCATCGGTTGGGTGGGCGCAGCCCAACCGACCGGTATATGCGCCATTGTCCACAACTTGGTTGCGGACGCCTCCAGGACCGCCCCGGACGATCGCCGCCGATCGGGCCGCCAGGTGTCGGGCGGAGCCTGACCGCAGGGGTCGGGTGGGTGTAGCCCACGCGACCCGTAAGTGCGCCCTTGTCCACAATATCAGCCAAGCTTGGGCCTCGGACCCGCTCACCTGGCCGATCATTCAAGGGCTGGGGAACACGCCACGACCGGGACCAGATCGGGGGCCGAGTCTCGGACTCGCGCAATGGCCAAGCTGTGTAACAACGCTGGCGACAAGCCTATCCTGCCCTCGATCCTCAAGCCGCCGATCGTCATGGCCAAGCTGGCGAACCCTGGCGCGCTCCAGCGGGCGAACCTCGCGTTTCGATGAGCATTCTCAGCCGCCTGTGGCCCGGCGCGGCGCACGCGGCCGTCAGCATGGTGCCGTCGATTCCGATGTGCAGACACGCCCCCGTCGCCTCGGCGAGGTGCGGCCTTCTATCTTGCTGTCACTGCCTGCCTTTCCGACAGCTTGGCAGCGGCCAGCCAACATGCAGCGTAAAACAGCAACCGCTCTAGGATCGGAACACGATCCCCGAGCATGTTGGCGAAGCCAATCCACTGAAGCGACACCCCCCTATCTGTGACCAGCAGATAATTGGGCACAGGTGGGAAGGTGAAGAACAAGGCCAAGAGCACGATCAAAGCTAGTTTTGCAGGCCAGGTGACCCGTCTCAGTAGAAGCAGAGCCGCGACCATGAAGACAAATTCAATGGCTAGGTCTGTTACCCCCAGGATCGGCCAGAGAACGAAGGCTGGCGCGAGGATTGCCAACGACACGACAACAATTAGCGCCCGAGGAAGATACTTTTTCATGTCCCCTTCCTCATGGTCCGGGGCTTTGATTGACTATGTTCTGGCTCTGACCAATCCAGACGTTGTCGATGGTGTCTCGAACTGGACTGCCCGGCCCCTGCAACGCGCCCGTGCCCTCACCAGCATTGTGCACCGTCATCTGTCCGCCGGGACCCGTGACCACACCGCGCTCCACATATCCAGGGAAGAGCGGATGCCCAGGCATCGTCACGTTAACAACAACCTTGTTGCCGTTGGAATCCGTGACAACGTAAGATTTCACCATACTTGAAGAGCCGGGAATTTCATTGAGCGGCGCAGGCGTCGCATTATTCACAGTCCCAGTCGGACTTGCTGGGCTATTTCCTGAGCCTGGCGTCGGCGCGTTCACGATTCCATTTCTGACCGCGTCCGCTCTTGCCTCGCCACCCTTCGCCGTGACCGTCTTGTCGTACGAGTGATAGTCCTTATCCCCCGGCTTGATGCCTGAAGGCCATCCCTTGGGCGTCGGGAATGTAACTCCCGGCAGGCCCGTGACATGAGGATTGCAAGTCGTTGTGCCTCCGTTGGTGACGCACTCCAGCCCACTCGGATCGCCGTTATCGATTGGGTCGTCATGGACGTAGGCGTAGAGGTTGACGTCGCTTTTGTACCCTACCGGATCGGTCTGCAGGAACCGCCC
>DAINBM010000101.1:0-4729 GCA_036732965.1 Caulobacteraceae bacterium
ACATGGACAGCCTGGAAGGGCAGAAGCGGGTGCTGGACGTGGCCACCCAGGTGCCCCACGGCTCCGTCCGCGCCTATGTGATGGGGGACCGCGGGGCCCGCAACGAGGCTGCCAATGACGACGACATCGCCGCCATGGCCGCCATCGTCCGCGAGGGTGTGGCCGCCGGGGCGCTCGGCTTCTCCACCTCCCGCACCATGCTGCACCTGTCCAAGGACGGGGAACCGGTGCCCGGCACCTTCGCCAACAAGGCCGAGCTGATGGGGATCGGCCGGGCGCTGGGCGAGGCGGGCCATGGGGTGTTCGAGATGGCCTCGGACATGACCCCCGCCGTGGAAGAGTTCAACTGGATGAAGGAACTGTCCGCCGAGACGGGCCTTCCGGTGACCTACGCCCTGCTCCAGTCCCCGGTGGAGGCGGACAAGTGGCGGGACATGCTGGCCCTGACCGATGCCGCCCGGGCGGAGGGGGCCGACGTGACGGCCCAGATCGCCTGCCGCCCCACCGGTCTGGTGCTGGGCTGGCAGAGCACCGTGCATCCCTTCGTCAGCCGCGCCGCCTATCGCGCCATTGCCGACCTGCCGTTCGATCAGCGGCTGCAGAAGCTGAAGGATCCCGCGGTGCGCGAGGCCATCGTCTCCGAACAGGCGGACATGAGCGGCTATGGCGTGCTGGGCATGATCCTGATGCACGGCTTCGACCGCATGTTCCGTCTGGAGCGCGACCATGGCCTCGACTACGAGCCCGCGGCCGGGGACAGCGTGGCCGCCCTCGCGGCCGCCACCGGCAAGCCCCCCGCCGAGATCGTCTATGACATGCTGATGGAGCGGGACGGGCGGGGCTACATCTACCTGCCCCTGCTCAACTATGCGAACTTCAACTTCGACCACATCCACGAGATGATGAACCACCCGGCCACCGTGCTCAGCCTGTCCGATGGCGGGGCCCATTGCGGGGTGATCTGCGACGCCAGCTTCCCTACCTACATGCTCACCCACTGGGCCCGGGACCGGGCCCGGGGGCCGCGCCTGCCGCTGGAGCAGGTGGTGCACATGCAGACCCAGCGCACCGCCGCCCTCTATGGTCTCCACGACCGCGGCGTGCTGGCACCGGGCATGAAGGCCGACATCAATGTCATCGACCATGACCGCCTGCGCATCCTGCCCCCGGAGATGGTGTTCGACCTGCCGGCCCAGGGCCGTCGGATGATCCAGCGGTCGGAGGGCTATCGCGCCACCATCGTCTCCGGCGTCGTGACCTTCGAGAATGGGGTGGAGACCGGCGAGATGCCGGGCCAGCTGATCCGCGGACCCCAGAGCGCCCCCGTTTCCCAAATCGCCGCCGAGTAGGAACAGAGACCCTCCATGCACTACAGTGAACTCAAGGCCGCCTGGGCCGAGCTGACCGCGCCGGGCGCGCAGTTCGAAGTGGTCAAGACCGAGGTCCGCGGCCAGCAGCTGAAGACCTACAAGAATGCCCCGCCCAATATCCGGGCCCTGTGGCTGTCGACGGCCGCGTTCGCCGACCGGACCTATCTGGTCTACGAGGACGACCGCATCACCTATGGCGAGGCACACCGCATCGTGGCCTCCGTGGCCAGCTGGATGTTTGCGCAAGGGGTACGTCCGGGTGACCGGGTCGGTGTGGCCATGCGCAACTATCCGGAATGGATGCTGATCTACTGGGCCTGCGTGTCCTGCGGCATTGCCTGTGTCGGCATGAACGCCTGGTGGGTGCCGGAGGAGCTGGACTATGCCCTGAAGGACTCGCGACCCAAGGTGGTGTTCGCGGACGAGGAGCGGCTCGCGCGCATCGAGAAGTGCCAGGAGGCCCTGGCCGGTGCCAAGGTCGTCGGCGTCCGCGCCAAGCCCGTGGCCGGCGTGATCCCCTGGGCCGAGGTCATCGCCCATGGGGGCGAGCTTCCGGCGGTGGAGCCCGATCCCGACGATGACGCCTGCATCTTCTACACCTCCGGCACCACGGGCTTCCCCAAGGGGGCCCAGCTGACCCACCGGGGCTGCATCGCCAACCTCTTCAACATGCTGTTCGCGGGCCAGGTCCAGTCCCTGGCCACCCAGCGGGGCACCGGCGTGTTCATCGATCCCGAGGCCCCGGTGCCGGTGCCCGTGGCCCTGCTGCCCACCCCGCTCTTCCATGTGACGGCCAACAATTGCGGGGCCTATCTGGTCACCGCGGCGGGCGGCACCATCGTGCTCATGTACCGCTGGGATCCGGGCGAGGCGCTGAAGCTCATCGAGCGGGAGAAGGTCACCGCCCTTACCGGCGTGCCGGTGATGAGCCGCGAGCTCATTGCCCACCCCGACTTCGACAAGCATGACCTGTCCACCCTGGTCTCCCTGGGGGGCGGAGGGTCGCAGCTGCAGCCGGATCTGGTGCACAAGATCGATCAGTCCGTGGCCACCGCCCGGCCGCAGACCGGCTATGGCATGACCGAGACCTGCGGCATCATCACCTCCATCAGCGGCGACTTCTTCGTCGACAAGCCCGACAGCGCCGGTCCGGCCATGCCCACCTTCGAGGCCAAGTGCGTCGATGATGCGGGCAACGCCGTTCCCGTGGGCGAGATCGGCGAGCTGTGGGTGAAGGGCTCCCCGGTCATCAAGGGCTACATCAACCGCCCGGAGGCGACGGCGGACTCCATCACCGACGGCTGGCTGCACACGGGCGACGTGGCCCGGCTGGACGCGGACGGCTTCATCTACATCGTCGACCGCAAGAAGGACATGGTGCTGCGGGGCGGGGAGAACATCTACTGCGCCGAGGTGGAGACCTGCATCTACCGCCTGCCCCAGGTGGCGGAGTGCTGCGTGTTCGGCGTGCCGGACGAGCGGCTGGGGGAGGAGGTGGGCTGCGCCATCCTGCTGCGTCCCGGCACGACCCTGGACGCCGCCGGTGTGCGCGCCCATTGCGCCGCCGTGATGGCCAAGCACAAGTCGCCCCGCTACATCTGGTTCCTGAGCGAGGCGATCCCCCGCAACGCCAGCGGCAAGTTCCTCAAGCGCGAGCTTCGGGATACGCTGAAGGTCGCCGACGCGGTCTGAGTCCCGGCCGCCGGCCCAAGGATGAGGTGAGGTCATGCTGCCGGGTCTGATGCAGTCTGCGCCGCTGCAGATCAGCGGCATCCTGCGGCATGCGGCCATGGCCTTCCCGACCCGGGAGATCGTCTCCCGGCTCGTGGACGAGCCCCTGTTCCGCTATGACTATGCCGGTCTCGCCCGGCGGGCGGCGAAGGTCGCCCACCTGATGGCCGCCCTGGGCGTCGAGGCGGGGGACCGGGTCACGTCCCTGGCCTGGAACACCCACCGACACCTGGAGCTGTTCTACGGCGTACCCGGCATGGGGGCGGTGCTGCACACGGCCAATCCCCGCCTGTCCGACGACCAGATCATCTACACGATCAACCACGCCGAGAGCGGTGTGCTGCTGTTCGACCGGAGCTTTCTGGCCCTCGTCCAGCGGCTGCGGCCGCATCTGACCCGGGTCCGGCATTTCATCCAGCTGAGTGCGGCGGACCTGTGCGACGGGTTCGACAGCTACGAGACCCTGCTGGCGGAGCAGGACGACGCCTTCGACTGGCCGGTGTTCAGCGAGAATGCCGGGTCCTTCCTCTGCTACACCTCCGGCACGACCGGGGACCCCAAGGGGGTGCTCTATTCCCACCGTTCGGTAGTGCTGCACGCCCTGGCGGGGGGACTGTCCAGCGCCTTCGGCATCTCCGCCTTCGATGCGATCATGCCGTGCAGCTCGCTCTATCACGCCACGGCCTGGGGCCTGCCGTTCACCGGGGTGCTGAACGGGGCCAAGCTGGTGCTGCCCTGCGACCGGATGGACGCCGTCAGTCTGCAGCAGCTGATCCAGGACGAGGGCGTCACCTTCTCCGGTGGCGTGCCCACCATCTGGACCCTGTATCTCGACCATCTGAAGAAGACGGGGGAGGGGGCCGGGGCCCTGAAGCGGGTGGTGATCGGCGGCTCCGCCGTGCCCCGGGCCATGGCCGAGAGCTTCCAGACCACCTACGGCGTGTCGGTCCTGCAGATCTGGGGGATGACGGAGACGAGTCCCCTGGGCGTCGTCGCCACGCCCACGCCGGCCCTGGCGGCACTGGGAGAGGATGAGGTCAACGAGGTGATCTGGACCCGGCAGGGCCGCCTGCAGTTCGGGATCGAGCTGAAGATCGTCGACGAGACCGGCGCGCCCCTGCCCCATGACGGGGAGAGCTCCGGCGCCCTGATGGTCCGCGGGCCCTGGACGCTGGAGCGCTACTACCGGGCGGAGCGCACGGCACTGGATGCCGAGGGCTGGTTCGACACGGGCGACATCGCCACCATCGACCCCCTGGGCTTCATGCGCATCACCGACCGCAAGAAGGACGTGATCAAGTCCGGCGGCGAGTGGATCAGCTCCATCGACATCGAGAATATCGCCGCCGCCTGCCCGGGGGTGAAGGTCGCCGCCGTGGTCGGCGTGTTCCACCCCAAGTGGGAGGAGCGCCCGGTCCTGATCGTCGAGCCCCATGACGGCACCGAGCTGACGGAGGCCGAGGTGCTGGACTTCCTCGCCCCCCACATCGTCAAATGGTGGATGCCCGACCGCCTGATCTTCGCCCCCGTGCCCCTGACGGCCACGGGCAAGATCGACAAGAAGCGGCTGCGGGATCTCTACGGGGATGTGCTGCGCTGACCGGGGTTGCGTGGTTCGAGACGGCCCG
>DAINBM010000101.1:4829-7810 GCA_036732965.1 Caulobacteraceae bacterium
TAGCCCAGGGCCTGGGCCCGCGCCGCCAGCCGGGCCCGGAGCTCCGGCGTGTCCTTGTCCGGCCGCGTGTAGAGATAGAGCCGGGTGAAGGTCGGGTCGGTGGAGATGAACGAGATGTCGTCATGCTCCAGGATCCAGTAGTCCCGGCCCACCGTGAAGAGGCCGAACACCCGATAGCCCACATGCAGCTTCGCATTGGTGCCGGGGTCGAGGATCGTGCCCGTGCCGGCGATGTCCTTCAGCTTGCCCTTGGGCGTGCCCACCGTGCAGGTGTCCCGCACGGTCACATGGGTCGCGTCCAGCACGGTGTATTCCGTCGTGCCCGCGACGCATCCGTCGGTGAGGGATTCCGGCCGCCGGGCGACCTCCCGCCAGACACCGCTGTAGAACCTCGCCATGTCGACCGGTCGGGCCGGCGCAGGTGCCGTGGCGGCGGGGGGCGTTGTGGCGCAACCGGCCAGGGACAGCAGCAGGGCGAGAAGGGGCAGGGCGCGGGTCATGGGACCTCCGGTCAAAGGGCAAGAAGGCTGAGCTTCAGGTTCAGATACTCGTCAATCCCGTGTCTGGATCCCTCCCGGCCGATTCCGCTCTCCTTCACCCCGCCGAAGGGGGCGATCTCGGTGGAGATCAGGCCGGTATTGATGCCCACCATGCCGTATTGCAGCTGCTCGTTGACCCGGAAGATGCGGCCGACATCCCGGCTGTAGAAGTAAGAGGCGAGGCCCGAGCGGGTGTCGTTGGCGATGCGGATCGCCTCGTCCTCGGTGTCGAAGGCCACGAGGCCGGCCAGCGGGCCGAAGGTCTCCTCGTGATTGAGCAGGGTGTCGGGCTTCAGGCCGGTCACCACCGTGGGCTGGAAGAAGGTGCCCCCCAATGCATGGGGCCGTCCGCCGGTGCGCAACTCGCCGCCCGCCGCCTGGACGGCGGCCACGTGGCGCTCCACCTTGGCCAGGGCCGCGGCATTGATGAGCGGACCCTGGTCGGTGGCACCGGCCAGGCCGTCGCCCACGACCAGCGCCTCGGCCCGGGCCGTCAGCTTCGCCGCAAAGGCCTCGTGGATTCCGCGCTGTACCAGGAACCGGTTCGCGCACACGCAGGTCTGGCCGGTATTGCGGAACTTGGAGACCATGGCGCCCTCGACCGCGGCGTCCAGATCGGCATCATCGAACACGATGAAGGGGGCATTGCCGCCCAGTTCCAGCGAGACCCGCTTCACAGTGCCCATGCACCGGGCCGCCAGCATCTTCCCCACGGCGGTGGATCCGGTGAAGGTGAACTTGGCGATGCGCGGATCGTCGGTCAGCACCGCGCCGACGCCGGCCGGCAGGCCGGTGAGGATGTTGAAGACCCCCGGTGGCACGCCCGCCTCCTCCGCCAGCACGGCCAGCGCCAGGGCGGAATAGGGGGTCAGCTCCGAGGGCTTGAGCACCACGGTGCAGCCGGCGGCCAGGGCGGGGCCCACCTTCCGGGTGATCATGGCCGACGGGAAGTTCCACGGCGTGATGGCGGCCACGACCCCCACGGGTTCCCTGGTCACCAGCACCCGGCGGTCGGCCAGGTGCGGCGGGACGATCTCCCCATAGGCCCGGCGTCCCTCCTCGGCGAACCATTCGAGGAAGCTGGCGGCATAGGCGATCTCCCCCCGGGCCTCGGCCAGGGGCTTGCCCTGCTCGGCCGTGAGCAGGCGGGCCAGATCCTCCTGATGGGTCATCATCAGCTCGAACCAGCGACGCAGGATCCCGCCCCGGGCCTTGGCCGTCTGGCTGCGCCAGCCCGTGAGGGCCGCCTCGGCGGCGGCGACGGCGGCCTCGGCATGGTGGGCCTGCAGGGACGGCACGGTCCCGAGCGCCTGCCCGCTGGCCGGGTTGGTCACCGTCAGGGTCTCGTCCCCGCCGATCCAGGCCCCGTTGATGTAGGCCTGCTCCCGGAAGAGGTCGGCGCGGGTCAGGGCGAGGCGGGTCCGTTCGGGGGCAGGAACAGTCATCGGGCAGGGTCCTGTGCGGCGCTGATCAGGATGTAGGCGCGCGAAGCCGATGGGGGAAGGGCGTGCGGAGGGCGAGGTGCCCTGTTCCCGGGCACCGCACGCTGACGCAGGTTTGCCGACGTCACCAACGGTCGTCATCCCGAGGCGGGCGGAGCCCGTCTCGAGGGACGCGCAGCTAGCGCAACCTCAGGATCGCGTCCCGGGCCACCTCGGACAACCCGTCCGCCTCGCCCGCATCGACCAGGGACAGCAGCGCACGGCGCATCACCGGAGCCCAGAAGGTCTTGATATGGTCGGCCGTGCCCGCCACCGCCGCCTCGTGGTCGCCCTGACTGACGAAAAAGGTGGCGATCTGGTTGGCCATGGGCACCACCGAGGTGGCGTGGACCTCGCTCATTCCGCCGCCTCGATCCGGCGGCTGCGGCGGGACTGCTCGCTGTATTCCACCTGCCACTCCAAGGGCCCGTTGCCCCGGCTGACCTGCACGGCGGTCACCTTGTATTCGGGGCAGTTGGTGGCCCAGTCGGAATAGTCGGTGGTGATCACATTGGCCTGGGTCAGGGGGTGGTGGAAGGTGGTGTAGACCACGCCCGGTGCCACCCGGTCGGTGATCCGGGCCCGAAGCGCGGTCTCGCCTGCGCGGCTCTTCAGCCGGACCCAGTCCCCGTCCCGGACGCCCCGCTCCTCGGCGTCGTGGGGGTGGATCTCCAGCACGTCCTCCTCATGCCAGAGGGAGTTCTCCGTCCGCCGGGTCTGGGCCCCCACATTGTACTGGCTGAGGATGCGGCCCGTGGTCAGGAGCAGGGGATAGCGCGGGCCGACCTTCTCGTCCGTGGGCACATATTCGGTGATCATGAACTGACCCTGGCCGCGGACGAAGTGGTCGATGTGCATGACCGGCGTGCCCTCGGGTGCGGAGGCGTTGCACGGCCACTGGATCGAGCCGACGGCCTCCAGCCTGTCATAGCTGACCCCGGCGAAGGAGGGCGTCAGCCCG
>DAINBM010000102.1:0-7767 GCA_036732965.1 Caulobacteraceae bacterium
GCTCCGCCGTCCTCCTCCTCGTCTTACGGCAGCGTGCCCGGGCCGGCGGCGGCGACGGCCAGGGCGCACAGGGCGGTACCGGTCGCAGCGAGGGAGGCAGGGCGCGGCGCAGGAACAGAGGGGCGGGTCATGGGGTCCGTCGGGAAATGGGTGGAAGTGTCGTGGAAGAGGGTGAGACTCACATTCCGCTCTGCGGCCGGGACGCCGGGACCGGGGCTGCGGTGGCGGGCGGGTCGGGGGTGAAGTCGGGCAGGGCCTGCACATCCTCCGGCTGGTCGCCGCGGATGAAGGCCCGGCGGTTCTGGATCCACACCGACCGGGTGGCGGCATAGGGGTCCGTGGCGGACCGGTCGAGGTCCTTCAGGTCCTTGTCCAGCCGGATCCGGATGTCCAGGGCATTGGCCCCGATGACCGACATCTTCGCCGCCAGATCGCCGTTGAACCGCGGGTAGTTCAGGGGGTCGATGGCCATGTTGACCACAAGTCCCACCGTATCCCTCAGGCTCGAGGGGCCGAACACGGGCAGATACACATAGGGCCCTGCCTGAACGCCATAGCGGCCCAGGGTCTGGCCGAAATCCGCCTGGTGGCGATAGACACCCATCTGGCTGGCCACGTCGAACACGCCCAGGACGCCGACGGTGGTGTTCACCGCAAAGCGCAGCGCGGTCTCCCCCGCCGGTTGCGGCTGCACCTGCAGAACGTCGTTCAGGAAGATCACCGGCGAGCCGAGATTGGCCAGCACATTGTGAACGCCTTCGCGGGCCTCCCGGGGCAGGGCCCGGCGATAGCTCATCGCCGCCGGCCGCACGAGCGCCCGGTCCAGTCCCTTGTTGAACCCGTAGACCCCGCGGTTCCACCCCTCGATCGGGTCGGGAATGCCGCCAGCCGTGTCGCCCTCCCCGGCCGCAGCGGGCGCATGGGCAAGGGTGGAGCGCTCCGCTCCACCGGCGGTGTCGGCCCGCGCCGGCTGCGCCAGCCCGAGCCCGGCCACCCACGCGGCCGTCGACAGCACGGCCAGAGGCCGGAGGAGGCCCGGCCTGTTCGCAGCAGGAACGGTGGTTGAGTGCATGGGGGCAGGTTCCGAATGGGACGCGACAGGGGAGGCAGGCCGGGCACGCGTTTCCGTCGTCGGCAACCTGTGTCCCAGTGGGGCTGAAATCAAGGTAAATGCCGTGGAATGACCGAATTTGAGCCCTGATGAGTCGCACGATTCCAGCACCGTGGCGAGAAGGCCGCACTCCGGATCCGGTACCGGGGCGACCAGCGCCCCCTGGCCGCGGTTGCAGGAGAATTTTCTTTACATAAAGGCATAAAGATATCTTTATATGCTCTGGATCAAGGGGGGCGCATGAGCCTGGACGCACAGACCGTGGTGGAGATGCTGCGCGCGGCAGGGGAACCGACCCGCCTGCGGATCCTGACCCTGCTTGCCCGGGACGAACTGGCGGTGATGGAGCTGGGCCAGATCCTGGACCAGAGCCAGCCGCACGTCTCCCGCCATCTGAAGCTCTTGACCGAAGCCGGTCTTGTGGAGCGGTTTCCGGACGGGGCCTGGGTCTTCTACCGGGTGGCGACCACCGGGGCCGGGGCATCGGCGGCGGCGCGCCTGCTGTCCCTGCTGGACCCGCAGGACCCGACCCTGCTGCGGGACCTGGAGCGGCTGGAGACGGTGCGCCGCACCCGGCTGGCGGAAGCGGCGGCCTATTTCGCCCGTAACGCCGCCCACTGGGACCAGATCCGCTCCCTCTATGTCTCGGAAGCCGATGTGGAGCAGGCCATCGAACGCGCGGCCGGTCCCGGCCCCTTCCGCCGCCTGGTCGACCTCGGTACCGGGGCCGGGCGGATGCTCACCCTGCTGGGGCCCCGGGCGGAGCAGGCGCTTGGGCTCGACCTGTCGCACCAGATGCTGAACGTGGCCAGAAACCACCTGACCGAAGCCGGGCTCGACCGGGTGGAGGTGCGGCACGGGGACATCTTCGCCACCGGTCTCGCCGATGGCTGCGCCGATCTGGTGGTGGTGCACCGGGTGCTGCACTTCCTGTCCGAACCGGCCGCCGCGGTGGCGGAGGCGGCGCGGCTGGTGGCACAGGGGGGGCAGTTGCTGATCGCCGACTTCGCGCCCCACACCCACGAGGCCCTGCGCCAGGCGCACCAACACCGCCGGCTGGGATTTTCCGACGACGAGATCACCCACTGGATGGAGGCCGCGGGCCTCACCTGCGAGCCGCCGGTCGCCCTGCCGCCGCAGGGGGGCTCCGCCGACAGTGACCGGGCAGACGGGGCCCGGCCAGCGGGGTCCGGCGGCCTGACCGTGAAGATCTGGCGCGCTGTCCGCGTCGCCGCCTGCAACCGGAGTGCCGCATGACCTCCCCCCTGATCCGCGATCGCCTGCCCTCCGCCGTCGGCCCGGTGGCCGGCCTGGCCCGCAACCCGGCCCGCCCGCCCCGGGTGTCCTTCGAGTTCTTTCCGCCGAAGACGGAGGACATGGAGGAGAGCCTGTGGTCCGCCGTGCGTCGGCTGGAGCCCCTGGCCCCCAGCTTCGTGTCCGTCACCTATGGCGCCGGTGGCTCCACGCGGGAGCGAACCCACCGCACGGTGAAGCGCATGGTGGAGGAGACGGGGCTGAAGCCCGCCGCCCACCTGACCTGCGTGGATGCCACCCGGGCGGAGGTGGACGAGGTGATCCGCGACTACTGGACGGCGGGGGTGCGCCACATCGTCGCCCTGCGCGGCGATCCGCCCGGGGGCGTCGGTGGCGCCTATGTTCCGACAGCGGACGGTTATGCCAATGCGACGGAGCTGACCGCCGCCATCCGTCGCATCGGCGACTTCGAGGTCAGCGTCGGCTGCTATCCCGAGGTCCATCCCGAGGGCTCCGCCGCCCGCGACATCGACGTGCTGAAGGCCAAGGTGGACGCCGGTGCCACCCGGGCGATCAGCCAGTTCTTCTTCGACATCGACGGCTTCCTGCGCTTCGTGGAACGGGTCCGCGCCGCCGGGATCTCCATCCCGATCGTGCCGGGCGTCATGCCCGTCACCAATTTCAAGGGCCTGGTCCGCATGGCCGGGGCCACCGGCGCGGTGATCCCCGACTGGATGCCGCCCCTGTTCGAGGGGCTGGACGCTGACCCCGATACCCGGCGGCTCGTGGCCTGCTCCGTGGCGGCGGAGCTCTGTGCCCGGCTGGCGGCGGACGGCTTCGAGGACTTCCACTTCTACACGCTCAACCGCGCGGACCTGACCTATGCCCTGTGCCGGGTGCTGGGTGTGCGGGAACAGGCGGCCGCGGCATGAGGCGGGCCGTCCTTGCCGCCCTGCTGGCCGCATCGGCGCTCCTGGCTCCGCAGGCGCGGGCCGGGGCCTTTCCCGCCAGCTGGGCGCAGCCGGCGGCACCGTTCCACGTGATCGACACCATCTATTACGTGGGCACGGAGGGTATTTCGGCCTGGATCGTCAAGACGCCAGCGGGCCTGATCCTGCTGGATGGCGGCCTGCCCGAGGCCGCACCGATGGTCGAGGCCAACATCAAGGCCCTGGGCTTTGCACTGTCCGACGTGAAGATCCTGTTGAACAGCCATGCCCATTTCGACCATTCCGGCGCGCTGGCGCAGCTGAAGGCCGACACCGGTGCCGCGCTGGCCGCCAGCGAGGGTGACCGGTACGCCCTGGAGCATGGGGTCTATCCGGGGTCGGAAAATGTGCAGGCCTTCAATTTCCCGGCGGTCCGGGTGGACCGGGTCCTGGCGGATGGCGACACCATCGAACTGGGCGGGGTGAAGCTTTCCGTGGTGCTGACGCCCGGCCACTCGGCGGGGTGTACCGGTTTCACCGTTCCGGTGACGGAGCGTGGCGTGACGCATACGGCCTTCTTCTTCTGCTCCGCCAGCGTGGCCGCCAATCGGCTGGCACCGAACCCGCAGTATCCGGGCATTGTCGAGGACTATCGCCGCACGTTCGCCCGCCTGAAGACGATCCATGCGGACATTCTGCTGGCACCGCATGCGGAATTCTTCGACCTGAAGGGCAAGCGGGCCCGTCTGGACGCGCCCGTCAATCCGTTCATCGTGCCGGGGGAGCTCGACCGGCTTACCGCGACCATGGAATCCGAATTCCAGCGCCAGCTGGCGCTGCAGACCGCAAAGGCCGCCAAACCATGACGAGACAGGACCGCATCGCCGCCCTCAAGGCCGCTGCGACGCAACGCATCCTGGTGCTGGACGGTGCCTGGGGGGTGATGATCCAGCGGGAGGGCCTGTCGGAGGAGGATTTCCGCGGCACGGCCTTTGCCCAGCACAATCATCCGCAGAAGGGCAACAACGACCTCCTGTGCCTGACCCGGCCGGACATCGTCACCCAGCTGCACGACGCCTATTATGCGGCGGGTGCGGACATTTCGGAGACCAACACCTTCTCCTCCACCGTCATCGGCCAGGCCGACTACGGCATGGAGGACCAGGTGGTGGCCCTCAACCATGCCGCGGCGCGGCTGGGGCGGGAGGCGGCGGACCGCTGGACCGACCGGGACCCGTCCAGGCCCCGCTTCCTGGCCGGCTCCATCGGCCCCCTGAACCGGACCCTGTCCATCAGTCCCGACGTGAACGATCCCGGGGCCCGGGCGGTGACCTTCGCCCAGGTCTACGAGGCCTACAAGCAGCAGGCCCGGGCCCTGCACGAGGGCGGGGTGGACCTGTTCCTGATCGAGACCATCTTCGACACCCTGAATGCCAAGGCGGCGATCAAGGCGGTGATGGACCTGACCGACGAGGGGCTGGAGCCCCTGCCCATCTGGATCTCCGGCACCATCACCGACCGCTCGGGGCGCACCCTGTCCGGCCAGACGGTGGAGGCCTTCTGGGCCTCGGTGAAGCACGCCAAGCCCTTTGCCGTGGGGCTGAACTGCGCCCTCGGGGCGGAGCTGATGCGCCCCCACATCGCCGAGCTGTCGCGGATCGCCGACACCCTGGTGAGCGCCTATCCCAATGCCGGCCTGCCCAATGCCTTCGGCCAGTATGACGAGACGCCCCACGAGACCGCCTGCTTCATCCACGAATGGGCGGACAGTGGCCTGGTCAATATCGTCGGCGGCTGCTGCGGCACCACGCCGGAACATATCGCCCACATCGCCCGTTCCGTGGCCGGAAAGCCCCCCCGGGTGCCTCCGGAGCGGCCCCGGGCCCTGCGCCTGTCCGGGCTCGAACCCTTCGAGCTCGCCTGAACCGGAAGGGTCTGATCCATGAGCAGCACCCATGACGCCCTGAACGACCCGCTGATCGAATTCATCCGGGCGCAGAAGATGTTCTTCGTGGCCACCGCGCCCCTGTCGGCCGAGGGGTCGGTGAACCTGTCGCCCAAGGGCTATGAGAGCTTCGTGGTGATCGACCCCTCCACCGTCGCCTATCTGGACCTGGGGGGCTCGGGCATCGAGACCCACGCCCATGTGCGGGAGAACGGACGGATCACCTTCATGTTCTGCGCCTTCGAAGGCGCGGCGAACATCGTGCGCATCTACGGCCAGGCGGAGGCCTTCAGCTTTGCCGATCCGGAGTACCAGACGCTGCGGCCGCTGTTTGCCCTGCCGCAGGCGGCCCGGGGGATCATCCGGTGCCGGATCACCCGGGTCACCGATGCCTGCGGCTGGGGCGTGCCCTTCTATGCCTATCAGGGCGAGCGCGACCAGCTGACCCGCTATATCGACCACAAGTCCCCGGACGCGTGGTTCGAGAGCCGCTATGAGCGCAATGCGAAGACGCTCGACGGCCTGCCCGGACTGGTGCGGGAATGAGGGCGGATGTCGATCCGGGGGGGCGATGCCTCACCCGGACGCCGGCGGCCGATCCTCCGTACCCCGCGTCATGCTGAGGCGGGCCACCCCGCCCGCCCCGAACGACGCACGACCCTGACCCCACGACCAACCGAAAGAGCCGCATGACCGCCGCCACCTCCACCGTCTTCGTCAATATCGGCGAGCGCACCAACGTCACCGGCTCGGCGAAGTTCCGCAAGCTGATCGCCGAGGGGGACTATACCGCCGCCCTGTCCGTCGCCCGGCAACAGGTGGAGGCGGGGGCCCAGATCATCGACGTGAACATGGACGAGGGCCTGCTGGATTCCGAGGCGGCCATGGTGAAGTTCCTCAACCTGATCGCGGCGGAACCGGACATCTCCCGGGTGCCGATCATGATCGACAGTTCCAAGTGGACGGTGATCGAGGCGGGGCTGCAGTGCGTGCAGGGCAAGGCCATCGTCAACTCCATCTCCATGAAGGCCGGGGAGGCGGAGTTCCTCGCCCAGGCCCGGGCCTGCCTGCGCTACGGGGCTGCGGTGGTGGTCATGGCCTTCGACGAGCAGGGCCAGGCCGACACGGTGCAGCGCAAGGTGGAGATCTGCCGGCGGGCCTATCGTCTGCTGACGGAGGAGATCGACTTCCCGCCGGAGGACATCATCTTCGATCCCAATATCTTCGCGGTGGCCACGGGGATCGAGGAGCACAACCGCTATGCCCTGGACTTCATCGAGGCCACGGCGGAGATCAAGCGGACCCTGCCCTTTGCCCGGGTGTCCGGCGGGGTGTCCAACGTGTCCTTCAGCTTCCGGGGCAACGAGCCGGTGCGCCGGGCGATCCACGGGGTGTTCCTGTATCATGCCATCCGGGCCGGCATGGACATGGGCATCGTCAATGCCGGGGATCTTCCGGTCTATGACGATATCCCGGCGGAGTTGCGCGAGGCGGTGGAGGACGTGGTCCTGAACCGCCGCCCCGACGCCACGGAACGGCTGGTGGATCTCGCGCCGAAGTACAAGGGTGACAAGGCCGAGGCCCGGGTGGTGGACCTGAAATGGCGTGATGCTCCGGTGGCGGAGCGTCTGGCCCACGCCCTGATCCACGGCATCACCGACTACATCATCGAGGACACCGAGGCGGCGCGGCAGACCGTGGCGCGCCCCCTGCACGTGATCGAGGGCCCGCTGATGGACGGCATGGGCCGGGTGGGGGACCTGTTCGGCGCGGGCAAGATGTTCCTGCCCCAGGTGGTGAAGTCCGCCCGGGTGATGAAGCAGGCGGTGGGCTATCTGCTGCCCTTCATGGAGGCGGAGAAGGCGGGGGAGGCCCGCGAACCCGCCGGCCGGATCATCATGGCCACGGTGAAGGGCGATGTGCACGACATCGGCAAGAACATCGTCGGCGTGGTCCTGCAGTGCAACAATTACGAGGTGATCGATCTCGGCGTCATGGTGCCCGCGGACCGGATCCTCGATGCGGCGGTGGAGCATCGGGCCCACGCCATCGGCCTGTCCGGCCTGATCACCCCCTCCCTCGACGAGATGGTGTTCGTGGCGGCGGAGATGCAGCGCCGGGGTCTCGACATCCCCCTGCTGATCGGCGGGGCCACCACGTCGAAGACCCACACCGCGGTGAAGATCGCGCCCGCCTATCCGGCGGGGGCCACCACCTATGTGCTCGACGCCAGCCGGGCGGTGGGGGTGGTGTCGCAGCTTCTCTCTCCGGACACGGCGCAATCGACCCGGGCAGAGACCGAGGCCGAATATGCCCGGGTGCGGGAGCAGTTCGCCCGCGGGCAGGACAAGCGTCCCCGCACCGCCATCGCCGAGGCGCGGGAGAACCGCATCCCCATCGACTGGGCGACCTACACCCCGCCCAAGCCGTCCTTCCTGGGGCTGAAGAGTTTCGCGGCCTTCGACCTGCAGACCCTCGCCGACACCATCGACTGGTCCCCCTTCTTCCAGAGCTGGGACCTGGTGGGG
>DAINBM010000103.1:0-7766 GCA_036732965.1 Caulobacteraceae bacterium
ATGCCGGTCACTCACGCACACCAGCAACTCCCTGCGCGGCAGAAGCGGCTGGCCGCGATCCTCGCGGGCTTCGGCGCGCCGCCGACGGCGCTCGACACCCTGCGCCCCTGGCTCGCGGCGGTCACCGTATCGCTGTTTCCCTTGCAGAAGGCCGGTTATGATCCCGCCGCAGGCGTCGACCGGCTGCTGAAGGCGGCGGCCGTCAAGCGGGGCCTGCCGGTCATGGGCTTCGAGACCTCCGCGGGCCAGCTCCACTATCTGTCGGACATGTCAGAGACCGAACAGATGGACATGCTGCACCAGTCCATCGACGACTATGACACCGCCCTTTCCGAGCTCGACCAGCTGGAGGCGGCCTGGGAGCGCGGGGATGACGCAGAGATCGCCCGCCTCGAAGCCAGGGACATGACACCGGCCCTCTACCAGCGTCTGCTGGCCGGTCGCAATGTCCTGTTCGCCCGGCGCCTTGTGGAGCGGATGCAGCAGCCGGGCGTGATCTTCGTCGCCGTGGGTGCCGCCCATCTGGCGGGCCCCGACAGCGTCCAGGTCCTCCTGGCGCGGGCCGGGCTGAAGGCCGTGCGCCAGTAGACCCCGCCCCCTGCCCGGCTGGACTTTCCGCCGGAATGGTGGAATGCCGTTGTGCCTCAGTTGCAACAGGCTTGGTCGAGGCGACAGGTGACAGACAGCTCGAAGACGCAGTCCCAGGTGCCCGCCGATCCGTCGAAGCGGATCGAACTGACGGTGCGCGGGGTCATACTCGGGGCCCTCATCACCGTCCTGTTCACGGCCGCCAACGTCTATCTGGGGCTGCAGGCGGGGCTGACCTTTGCCTCCTCCATCCCGGCGGCCGTGATCTCGATGGCGGTCCTGCGGGGCTTCAAGACCTCCACCATCTACGAGAACAACATCGTCCAGACCGTGGCCTCCGCCGCCGGGACCCTGTCATCGATCATCTTCGTCCTGCCGGGCCTTCTGATGATCGGCTGGTGGACGGGCTTTCCCTTCTGGCAGTCGTTTGCCGTCTGTGCGGTGGGCGGCGTTCTGGGGGTCATGTACTCGATCCCCCTTCGCCGGGCCCTGGTGACCCAGTCGGACCTGCCCTACCCCGAGGGCGTCGCCGCGGCCGAGGTGCTGAAGGTGGGGGTCGGCTCGCGGGAGACGGCATCGGCTGCT
This sequence comes from Caulobacteraceae bacterium, assembly GCA_036732965.1. Classification (GTDB taxonomy): domain Bacteria; phylum Pseudomonadota; class Alphaproteobacteria; order Caulobacterales; family Caulobacteraceae; genus CAIMFV01. The sequence continues at coordinate 1,174 of DAINBM010000103.1, forward strand.
GCAGCCGAGGGCAAGGCCGGGCTGGCAGCCGTGCTCTGGGGCGCGGTCGCCTCGGCGGCCTATGCCGCACTGGTTGCCACCCGGCTGTTCGCGGGCGAGGCGGCAAGGTACATCCGCACCGGCGCAGGGGCGACGGGGCTCGGCTTCAATCTGCAGTTCGCCCTGCTCGGTGCCGGTCATCTGGTGGGCCTGTCGGTGGGCGTCGCCATGGGCATCGGCCTGGTGATCGCCTGGGGCGTGCTGACCCCGATCCTCACGGCCCTGGCCCCGGCGACCACGGACGATGCCGCCACCTTCGCCCTCTCCATCTGGAAGCATCAGGTGCGCTTCATCGGGGCGGGCTGCATTGCCGCGGCCTCCCTCTGGACCCTGGCAAAGCTCGCCGTACCGGTATGGTCCGGCCTGATGTCGGCCTTTGCCGCCGCCCGCCAGCGCAAGGTCGGGGCCGTGCTCGACATCACCGAACAGGACATCCCGATCGGCTGGGTGGCCATCATCTCGATCGCCTGCCTCGTGCCCCTGGCGGCGCTGATCTACAGCTTCATCGTCGGCGGCCCGCTGGAATCCCTGGCCGTTCCCATCGTGCTGGGCGGGCTGGTGTTCGTGGTGGTGGTCGGGTTCCTGGTGGCGGCGGTCTGCGGCTACATGGCCGGCCTGATCGGCTCGTCGAACAGCCCCGTCTCGGGCCTCGGCATCCTCGGCGTGGTGGCGGCGTCCAGCCTGCTGGCGGTGGCGATCAAGCCCCTGGTCGGCCCGCAGGGCGTGCAGGCGCTGATCGCACTGTCGCTGTTCCTGACCGCCGTGGTGTTCACGGTGGCCACCATCTCCAACGACAACCTGCAGGACCTGAAGACCGGCCAGCTGGTCGGCGCGACCCCCTGGCGGCAGCAGGTGGCCCTGGTGTTCGGCGTGGTGGCCGGGTCCCTCGTGATCCCGCCGATCCTCGATCTGCTGAACCAGGCCTATGGCTTCACCGGCGTTGCCAATGCCGGCAAGCATGCCCTCGCCGCCCCCCAGGCGGTGCTGATCTCCACCCTCGCCAGGCAGCTGCTGGGCGGCCAGCCGGACTGGGGCATGCTGGGCACGGGCTTTGCGCTGGGCATCGGGCTGATCGCCCTCGACGAGATCGCCGGTGCGCTGAAATGGATGCGTGTTCCGCCACTCGCCGTGGCCCTCGGCATCTATCTGCCGTCGGGCACCATCTCCACCGTCGTGGTCGGGGCCGTTGCCGGATGGCTTTATGAGCGCTTGGTCGACAAGGGGCCGAACGGAGCCATGGCCAAGCGTCTCGGCGTGATCCTGGCCTCGGGCCTGATCGTGGGCGAGAGCCTGTTCAGCGTCGCCATCGCCGGGGCCATCGCGCTGGCCAAGACCGGCGCGATCAAGGTGACGGACAGCGACTACCCCATCGGCCTGGTGGGCGACAGCTTCGGGCCGATGGCCATGCCGCTGGCCGCGGTGATGTTCGTGGCGGGCACCTTCGGCCTCTACGGTTGGGTGCGCCGCCTCGCCCGCAAGGCCTGAGGCGTCAGGGGGCGTAGTCCAGGATCTGGGTAAAGCCCGACGGGGCGTGGGGGCCGAGCACCAGCTGCTCCAGCACCCCACGGCCGACGGCGGTCATGCCGCCGGGACCGTTGAAGGTGACCTTCGACAGGGCCTGGATGTGCAGGAACTGCGGCTGGCGGTCGTCCACCTCGGACAGCTTCAGGTCCTCCCGCTCCACGGTCAGTTCCCCGTGGGCCATGCCGTGGCCCCACCGGGGATGCCCGTAGCCGAGGCCGACCATGTAGAACTTCTGGCCCGGCTCGAAGGTGATGCTCATGTCGCCCTTGGGATCGGCGATCTTGACGACAGCCGAGGCCGCATGCCGTGTGCCGGACTGCCAGACGATGGCGCTGGACACCTCCGCCTCGAAGTCCGTGGCCCCCGTCGTGTCCGGAGCCCAGACCGCCCGGCGGTTCCAGGGCAGGCCGGCCCCATCGTCATTGGTGTGGAAGAAGAAGCTGCCGCTCTCGAAATTGCAGGGCGACCACAGCCAGAAGAACTGCTGCGGGGCGGGCGGCACGATCTCCTGCGGGTCGCGCGTGCCGACCGGTCGCACCCCCCAGGACCGGTCCCGGGTGCCGACAAAGCCGTCGACCGACTGGCGCCGCCCGTCGAGCTCGATCCAGCCGGTGTAGCGGCCGTTCTGGGTCAGGCGGGTATAGTCCATGAAGGCCCGCGGCCCGATGCGCCGCATGAACCGCGGCTCCTCGATCGGGAACGACCGGCCGGTGAAGGTGAGTTCCGCCTTCAGGCCCTGCTCCGGGGCATCGACGATCAGCCGCAGGACCTGCAGGGGCTTCACCACCTCGATCCGGATCGGGCCGACGGCCAGATCCATCCGCTCCATGTTCAGCCAGCGGGACGCGTGCAACGCCGTCTGCACCCCGTCGCGGACGAATACGAAGGACGCATCGGCGATGTTCAGGTTCGGATAGACGCCGAAGGCCGCCGCGAACATCAACTCGGAGCGATCCTCGTCGCCGGCGTCGGCGTAGCCGTTGAAGAAGTAGCGATCGTAGAAGTTCCGGTCGGTGCCGGAAAAGGCGATCGGTTCCGGCGTCTGGTGGATGGGATAGTCGTCACCTGCGGTCAGCGCCATGTCGTTTCCTTCCGGGATCTGTCGTGGTTGCGGTCAGACTGACCGGCAGGCGTGACACTTGCAACGGCGCCGTCGCGGCACCCAGCGATTGACGCCCCCCGGTGCGCGATGGATGCTGTCGCGATCTGGGCGGCGTCGCGGGGGCAGACGTCACGCCCGAAGTCACGTTTCAGGATGGATCTTCATGCGCCTTGCCGTCTCCGCCACCGTCGCCACCCTCGCCCTTCTGACCGCCGCCCCGTCCGTGCTGGCCGATCCGACCCCGGAGAGGCCGGCCACCGCGGCGACACGCCAGTGCTTCCGCATCAACGAATGGAACGGCTGGCGTGCGCCGGACGCCAGGACGCTCTACATCCGCGTCGGTGGGCGCGACATCTGGAAGATCGGCCTTGCTCACGAGTGCGGCATGCTGCGGTCACCCTCGACCCATCTGGTCACCCGGGTGCGCGGCAGCGATGAGGTCTGCGCGCCGATCGACCTGGATCTCAGCGTCCAGGATTCCGGCGGCTTCACGGAGGGGTGCTTCATCGACTCGATCCGGCAGCTGACACCGGCCGAAGCCGCCGCGCTGGACCCCAAGAACCGCCCCTGATCCTCGTTCGCCCAAAATGAGAGCCCGGATTGGGCGAGACCTGCGGACGTCCGGCGACCCTGTCGTCTTCAGGTCATCGGGCAAGGATGCCAGCACGATCGGCGTTGCGGCCCTTCCCGGGGAGACAGGGACAATGGCACTGACGGTCCAGTTCCCGCGACAGGAGACCCGCACCATCCGCGCCGCGGCGCAGGCGGCCGGTCCCGCATCGCCTTCGCCGGAGGAAACCCTGGCACTCTCAGGGATCGCAGAGCGCCTTCACCCCTCGGACACCATCCTGCTGATCCGGATCATCCGCCGGGCCGCCGAACTGGAGCGCACCCTGGGCGAGGCCGCGGCCGTGGACATGCTGGAGACGGCCCTGGCCCGCTTGCACGGGGCCGAGGGCCGCGCCTGACGGAAACTCAGGCCGGTCCGGTATCGAGCCCGGCCAGGGGGGGCGACACCCGCAGGGCCGTGATCTGGTTGCGCTGGCGACGCAGCACCTGGAACCGATGGCCGTGGAAGATGAAGGTCTGACCCGGCTCCGGGATGGTCTGCGCCTCGTGGATCACCAGGCCCGCCACCGTGACCCAGTCATCGTCCGGCAACTCCCAGTCCAGGGCCCGGTTCAGGTCGCGGATCGTGACCGAGCCGTCCACGTTCACCGACCCGTCCGGCTGACGGCGGACCCCCTCCACGGCATAGTCGTGCTCGTCCTCGATCTCGCCGACGATCTCCTCGAGAATGTCCTCGAGGGTGACGAGACCCATCAGCGCGCCGTACTCGTCCACCGTCAGGGCGAAGTGGTTCTTGCGCTTCAGGAAGGCCTGCAACTGGTCCTTGAGATTGGTCGTGTCGGGGATGAACCAGGGCTCCTTGGCGACCTCGACAATGTCGAGAACGGTGATGTCCCCATCGCAGGCGGCAATGGCCCGCGCCAGGTCCCGGGCATGCAGCACCCCGATGATGTTCTCCGGATCGCCGCGATAGAGCGGCAGACGGGTATAGGGGGCCTCGAGGGCCTCGGCCACCAGGTCGCGGGCCGGCAGATCGGCGTCCAGCATGACGATGTTCTTCCGGTGGACCATGATCTGGGTCACGTCCATGTCGGACAGGTCGAGCACCCCCCCCAGCATCCGCCGGTCCCGGTCCTCCACCAGACCCTCGTCATGGTGGTATTCGATGGCCCCGCGGATCTCCACCTGGGCGGCAAAGGCGTCTGCCTCCGGGGACACCTCGAAGCCGAACAGGGCCAGCAGGCGCACGATCGCCCACTGGATGGCCGCGATCAGCGGGCCGAACAGGTGAACGGCCACGGCGGTGGGCCAGGAGAGGATCCGGGCCACATCATCCGGACGACCGATCGCCAGGGTCTTGGGCAGGACCTCGGCATAGACCAGCACCAGCACGGTCATGACCCCGGTCGAGACGATCACGCCCCAGGGCTGCGGCAGCTGGTGCTCCAGCACGTCGGTGACCAGGGCCGAGGACAGGATGTTGATCAGGCTGTTGCCGAGCAGCAGGGCCCCGATCATCCGCTCCTGCCGGGCGATCAGCTTGTTCACCCGGGCGGCAGAGCGGTCCCCTTCCCGCTCCAGCTGGTACATCCGCGCCCGGCTGGCGCCGGTCATGGCGGTCTCGGCCGCGGAGAACAGGGCCGAGACGGTCAGCAGGACCAGGATGATGACTGCAACAGCGCCCACTGTGGCGATCATGAACGGCTCCGGGTGCGCGACCGGTCCATTCCGGCGACGCAGCTTGGGTCTTCTTATGCCAAGCCGTGCGATGCGGTAAGGGTCACAAACAGCCCTCGAGGAGTTCGCAATGCCGCCGCCCCCCCTTGCTCACCGTTTCGCGGCGCACGCGGCGGCCCTGGTCACCGGGGCCGCCAGCGGGATCGGTGCCGCCTGCGCCCGACGGCTGTCGCAGGACGGGGTGCGTCGGATGCTGCTGGTCGACCGGGATGCCGCCGGCCTTGACGCCATCGCCCACGCGCTCTCGGCCCAAGGGATCGAGGTGCTGGCCCGGGCCCATGACGTCGCCGATCCAGCGGCATGGGCCGTCACCGAGGCCGCCGCCCGGGACCGGTTCACCACCCTCTCGCTGGTGGTGGCAAACGCCGGCGTCACCGGTGCCGCGCCGATCGTCGACACCGACTTCGGCGAATGGCGGCGCATTCTGTCCGTCAATCTCGACGGTGCGTTCCTGACCCTGCGGACCGGACTGCGCCTCGCCACTCCGGGCCATGGGGCGATGGTGGTCGTGTCATCGGCATCGGGGCTAAAGGCCGCCCCGGGCGTCGCCGCCTACGGTGCGTCCAAGGCCGCAGTCCTGCAACTGATGCGCGTCGCCGCGCTGGAAGGCGCGCGGCTGGGGGTACGAGTCAACGCGGTCACACCGGGGGGCGTCGCCACCCCCATGTGGCGGGAGACCGACATGTTCCGCGATCTTCTCGAAACCCATGCGGGCGACGAGGCCGCTGCCTTTGCCACCCTTGGCGGCAACGCGGCCCCGCTGGGGCGGTTTGCCTCGGCAGACGAGATTGCGGGGATCATCGCGTTCCTGCTGTCGGATGAGAGCGGCGTGATCACCGGATCGGCCCTCGCCTGTGACGGAGGCTATGCCGTCTGACGCAGGGGAAGCCATCAAAACACGGGTAGCCGAGCGCCCGAGGCCGCGCTAGCCTTCGGCAACAACCAGAACAACAGACGCATCGGGAAACGCCATGACCTCCTCTGTCGAGCTTGATGTCGCCATCGTCGGCGCCGGCTTTTCGGGCCTCTATCTGCTGCACAAGCTGCGGGGCATGGGGCTGTCCGCCCACGCCTGGGAAGCGGGCGACGGGGTCGGGGGCACCTGGTACTGGAACCGCTACCCCGGGGCCCGGGTGGACATCGAGAGCCAGGAATATTCCTATTCCTTCTCGGAGGCGTTGCAGGACGAATGGCAATGGAGCGAGCGCTATGCCGCCCAGCCGGAGCTGCTGCGCTATCTGAACCATGTGGCCGACCGCTTCGACCTGCGCCGGGACATCACCTTCAACACCCGGGTCACCTCGGCCCGTTTCGACGAGGGGGCCGGCCGCTGGACCGTCACCACCGACACCGGCGAGACGATCTCCGCGCGCTTCTGCGTCATGGCCACGGGCTGCCTGTCGGTGCCCAACGAGCCGAACTTCCCCGGACAGGCGGACTTCACGGGTCCCACCTATCACACCGGTCGCTGGCCGCACGAGGGCGTGGACTTCACCGGCAAGCGGGTGGCCGTGATCGGCACGGGCTCGTCCGCCATCCAGTCGATCCCGCAGATCGCCAAGCAGGCGGCGCAGGTCACCATCTTCCAGCGGACGCCGAACTACAGCGTGCCCGCCCACAA